>JBAVRC010000816.1:0-4754 GCA_049694615.1 Thermosynechococcaceae cyanobacterium
GGGTCAGATACACCGGAGGCTGTGGGCGACTATTTGGCGGGGCCGAATCATACCTTACCCACCTCTGGCTCAGCACGGTATGCATCGGCGTTGGGGGTGGAGACGTTTATGAAGCATTCAAGTTTAATTCAATATTCCAGCTCTGCGCTGAACAAAATGGCCCATGCGATTGAGGTTCTGGCCGAGGCGGAAGGGTTACCGTCCCACCGGGATTCGGTGCGGGTTCGACGTGGGAAATTGAGTTATTAAGGCGATCGCCGTGTTGCCTGATGTCGATTTGCGCTACTGACTGGCTCTGAGCAGGAAACGCGATCGCCCCCCACAAAAAGCACTCCGTTGAAGTGCAGACTCTTGGTGCGCGGCTATCGCCCCAGCCCTCTAAAAGCGATCGCCCTACACTGCAAAGATATAGGATCGCAGAAGGATAACTCCAGAATACAGCCGCTCATGCAATCCCAAACGGTCGTCCAGCTTTTGCAGTAAACGCTAGACAAAGGAGATTGCTAGATATCGCAATCGCAAGAGTGCAACAACCTAAGCGTTAGGTTATGCTGAGGCTGTGCAGGAGCGATTATGCCGACGATTCTCAGGGAACAAGGTTTTCGGATTGTCATTTATCCAAACGATCATTTACCGTCTCATGTCCATGTTTTGAAGGGCAGCGGTGAAGTGCGAATCGATTTGGGCGATGAAGAGTCTGATCCGAGTTTAATGTCAATTACTGGGCAAATCAGCGATAAAGATGTTGCCAAAGCGCTGTATCTCGTTAAGGAAAACCAGGCTAAATTGCTAGCAAGATGGAGAGAAATCCATGAGTAAGGATGATTTTTTAATTGAACCAGCATTACAAGCACAAATTAATCAGGCCCGTCAAGCGGGTGAGGTTCTGGATGAAACGGAACCGCGTGCGGTGAAAGCGTGGTATGAACTGACGTCTGCCAGGATTTTCATTGAGATTAAGAACGGTGTTGTGATGGGGTTTCCTTATCAATTGTTGGAAGGGCTGGAGGCCGCGACGCCTGAGCAACTTGGGGAGGTCGAGGTAACGCCTTCTGGGTATGGTCTGCACTGGGAAAGTTTGGATGTAGATTTGGGTGTACCGCAACTGGTTGCAGGTATTTTTGGGACTAAGACTTGGATGAAGGAGTTGGGTCGTCTTGGAGGACTGGCAAAATCTACCGCGAAAGCAAAGGCTTCTCAAGAAAATGGTAAGCGTGGAGGCCGACCTCGCAAGGAAAAGACTTCAGTGTTGCAATGATTATGCTAGATGTCAATACGATGAGTCGAGATCGCCAGAGATCTTCAGAATGGTTTTTCTTGGTCTTTATCAAACCGCCTCGAAGAAGATGAGCGACATCGAACAAAATACTCAAGAAGCCTTTTATCGTCGTATTTGCGACATCCTCTCTGCTGCTCGGACTGGTGTAGCCCGGACTGTGAATACAGCCCAAGTGCTCTCGAATTGGTTAATTGGTCGGGAAATTGTTGAGGCGGAGCAGGAGGGCAAACACCGTGCCGACTATGGCGAAAATTTGCTCAAGAATCTTGCGCAGCAACTTAAACAGGACTTTGGTGCAGGTTACTCTTACCCCAATCTGAAGCTGATTCGCCAGTTTTATCTAGCTTTTCCTCAACTTCTGAGCACTGATGAAATTGGCTACGCACTGCGTAGCCAATCTTTACCCATGCCTGAACTAAGCAGATTGAGTCAGTCTGACCCATCCTGGCAACCCGGAAGACTTCATCCCAATCTGTCCTGGACGCATTACCGAACGTTGATGCGAGTCGATCAACTCATCGATCTGGTGTTTTATCACACGATTCTCAAATGCTATATCCTGATCGATTTAAAGGTTGGTAAGCTTACCCACGGCGACTTAGGGCAATTACAGCTTTATGTGAATTATTACGATTAAGAACGCTGTGCAGAGGACGACAATCCAACGTTGGGATTGATTCTCTGTTCTGATAAAAATGATGCGGTTGTGAAATATACGCTTGGCATAGAGCAACACCACAAAATTTTTGCCAGCCGCTACAAGTTACATTTACCGACTGAGGCAGAGTTGCAAGCTGAGCTGCGCCGCGAAGTTTCACAATTACAAGGCGATCGCCCTCCACAAAGGCTACCTCGTTGAAATGTGGACTCTTGGTGCGCAGCTATCGCCCCAGCCCCCTAAACCTGATCGACCTTCACAACCAACACATAGGATCGCAGAAGAATAGCTCCAGATACAGCCGCTTACGCAATCCCAAACGGTCGTCCAGTTTTTGAAGCAAAAATTAGACCAAGGCGATCGCAGACCTTAAGCAAATGTTGGGGCGATCGCCATTATTCCCCTAGGGTGCTGGGGTTTGGCGATCACCCTATAGCCTTTGTTCGTTTACGGTGGCAAGGTAACGTTAAAATGTGTAGGTGTGTACACTTTTACACTTAATAAGCTTATGCGAACTAATATTGAGCTTGACGATGCGCTAGTGGCGGAAGCATTTCGCCTCACCACGGCTAAGACTAAAAAAGAGCTGATTCACCAAGCGCTCGAAACATTTATTCAGTCGCGCAAAAAGAAAAATTTACTGGACCTGGCAGGTAAGGTTCAGTTTGGCGATGACTACGACTATAAGGCGTTGCGGACAACTCGCCATGTTGATGATTGATACTTCGGTGTGGATCGGTGTTTTCCGCGATCGCACAGGCGGTGCCAGAGCAGAGCTCTCGACGCTCATTGGGGAACAAGACTATACCTTGTCTCGATTTACGCAGATGGAGCTATTGCAGGGTAGTCGCGATGAACAAGAATGGTCGCTGTTGCAAGATTATCTGGTCGGTCAAGACTATCTGGAGTTTCCCGCTGATAACTGGGGAGATGCGGCACGCATTTATTATGACTTGCGGCGTAAGGGGTTAACGATTCGTAGCACGATAGACTGCTGCATTGCCCAAACTGCAATCCATTACCAGGCTGTACTTGTCCATAACGATAAGGACTTTGAAACGATTGCTCAGGTGCGATCGCTACAGCATCTACGCTTCTCTCCATAAGTCTTTTCCAAAGGATTAAAGCGATTTTGATGAAAAGGCGATCGCCATTAATCCCCTTGGTCTTGGGTTTGGCGATCTCCCCCCACAAAAAACACCTTGCCGAAACCTGATCGCCCTCCCCAGCGAAAACATAGGATCGCAGAAGGATGACTCCAGATACAGCCGCTCACGCAATCCCAAACAGTCGTCCAGCGTTTGAAACAAACAATAGACCAAGGCGATAGCTACGCACCAAGAGTTCGCAGGATTAACTTGGGGAATGTACAGGCGGTAACTTTTGCGGCACCAGACAATAACCCATAGCTTTCATAATAGACGTAACGTTTGTAAGACGTGGGTTGCCGTCGCCGGATAAAGCTTTTTGGATACCCTGTCTGGTCATGCCAGTTTTTTCTGCCATATCGCTCACACCCCGAACACGAGCGATGACACGCAACGATGCCAGTAACGCTCCAGTGTCGTTATCTTCGGCAAAGTCTTGAAAAATTTCCGTTAGATAATCATCAATCTCGTCAGGATGTTCGCGAAAATAGCCTTCTGCGAACTCGTCAAGGGTTCTAAGTTTTTTCACGGTTTTTATACTCCTTCCAATAGGTTTTAGCATCCTCAATATCGCGGCCTTGACTGCTCTTATCGCCACCGCAAAGGATCACAACGATGTCTCCAGTATCTTCGCCGAAATACACTCGATATCTGGGACCAAAGAACAAACGTAGTTCGGAAAGCCCCTCACCAATGGGTTCAACATCTCCGTAATTGCCTTGTTGAACCCGAAATAGACGGTTGATAATTCGCCGTCTGCCTTGCTTGTCGTGTAGGTTGTCGATCCACACCTGAAATGGCTCATTTCCATCTTCATCTGCGTAAAAGACAATCTGTTTTGGGTTTACGATCCGATGCAAAGTCCGAATTTTCCCTAACTTATATTATAGCCAACTATAATTGGCATCTGCATCAATTGTAAGGCTAGAGCGCTACCAATGCTTTAGGCTGATGCCCGTAATGGCGATCGCCTCAGCCTCCTAAAAGCGATCACCTCTGGACAGCGAAGATATAGGATTGCAGAAGGATGACTCCAGATGCAGTCGCTCACGCAACCCCAAACGTCTGTTTTGGGCTTGATCGCCCGTGACTCAATACAACGGCGATCGCCTGAGGGTGCCTGAGGTGTCCCGTAAGGCGTTGTTGTCAACAGAGTACCGTTATAGCGCTGCTTCTCGAGAGTCAGCTAAGCCTCTGTTCAAGTGCTTGCTAATGTTGTCATGCTCCTGTAGATTTTATTAGAAATTTCACATACAGTGGAATTCTGGAATGCAGGAAAGACCGCCCTTAAGACCTGTCCACTGGATGGGCGATTCTCTGAAGGTCTTACGAAGTTTCCCTGATGAAGCGCAGGACGATATTGGGCATAGCTTGATGATTGTTCAAGCGGGGTTAATGCCACTTGATGCAAAACCGTTAAAAGGAGTTGGGAGCGGAGTTTTCGAGATTGTTACGCGGTATGACGGCGACACCTATCGCAAGGTGTATGCAATCAAGATTGGCAGGCATATCTATGTATTGCATGTGTTTCAGAAAAAATCAAAATCGGGGATTAAAACCCCGCAGCAGGATATAGACCTGATTGTTAAACGGTTGAAGGAAGCGCAGCGGAGAGAAGGCGAACAATGCTGACTGACGGACACATCTATTCCAACTCCTTACAGCAAAG
>JBAVRC010000817.1:0-1718 GCA_049694615.1 Thermosynechococcaceae cyanobacterium
CTCTTCCTCTTTGAGCGGGCGACCAGACTGGGAAAAACTGAGCTGACCATCAATGAGCATGGCAATCCCTGTCCCAGACCCTGGATTTTTGTTCATGGGTTCGGTATAGCGCAGGCGATAGTCTGGATGGGTTTGGGCGATCGCATCGTTGAGTCCATATTTTGCCAGGGGGGCAAATAGAATTGCGCCACCATAGTTGAATATGCCCTTAGGAACATTTTGCACCTTCCGCATGGATGGATAGGACTGAGTGCCTGACGAAGCGCTAAGACCGCTTGCATCGTTTGGTACAGTTGTTTGATGAGTTTTCCACCACAAAAAAACGCCTCCCAGCCCTAGCAGCATTAAGGCCGCGATCCCCAACCAGCGTACGGAAGTAGATGTCTGAGGTTGGGAATGTGTGGGGACGTCTTGCACGTCAAAAGGCTGACCGCATATTTCGCAGTGAGTGGCCGTCAGGGCATTGGCATCATAGCGACAGTTTTTGCAAATCAGAGCTTGATGGTTGGAAGAGGAATGAATCATGCAATCTTTCTGCGAAACATTCAAGTCAATATCGTTTGCGACAATCGTTCGGTGGAGCAAGCCTAGCGTAAACGCTATAAAATGAGATTAAGATGGGATGGCTTTTGGGAGGACGCTCCTAAATTTATTAATTGAATATTAGAGGCAGAAATCCCTAGCGCCAATGAAGCGCAACATTCCCCATAAATGGCTAAGCAAATCGGTTGCAGTCGAGTCAGAATTTGCTCGCCAAGGATTTCCAATCGAAGGGATGAGACATTTCCCCAATGATGTAAAGAATATCCAGTCCATTTTTCAAGTTGACCGCGCAGTTCCCAAGAATTGATGCGTTCCGCCAAAAAGCTCTTCAAGACGGGCGAGAGACTCGACTCTGGCGGACATTGTTGCACAAACCAATTGTGTAAATGAGTCAGCAGTGTATCGGTCTGGGCAATCTCAGTCGCGTATTGATGGGTTTGCAGCATGAGGTTGTTGATAATTTGACTGGCAAGGGCATAGGCTTCAGCTTCTAGCTTACTGACATAAATTAAATTCAGCGCTCGAAATACGGCTTCCCAAGCCAAGGCTCCCTGGTCGGCAGACCCCCATTGGCGTGTCTCAATTTGAGTTATTAAGTTGCGATAAGCGCGCCAAGCACCGCTTTCTCGCCTGAGATGTTCTTGCCGTTTCAGTTCATAGCGATTGAGGGTATCTTGTAGGGCTTGCCTCAAACGATTGAGATGCGTGAGGATGACCTGTGTACCCAATGGACGCAGTTGCGTAAAATAGGCATTCAACGTTTGCAATGCCTGGGTGTGCAGCGTTGGTGCATAGAGTTGGAGCTTCACCAAACATCCGCCCATCTCCTCTGGAGACTGAACCAGTAAAGAATCAGCCGTGGGCATTTGATGAAACCAGTCTGCCAACTGAGAGGCTTCCCGTTCTAACCAAAGGCGAAATTTGGAGGAGACTAACTTTTCTTGCTGTTGATGTTTGTAGAGGGTCTGCAGCCGTTCCCTGAGTTCTACGATGGGGAACGTTTGGGTATCTGCTTTCCCTATTGCATCAATCAAGGGGGGTAGCCCCTCTGTGCCAATCAGCCCGAGATCCGCCAGAATACTTTCAACGGAAGGTGTTGGACTGGAAAAGGTCTGCCACTGTCGCGTTAATTCAGCGGCGAGGCTGTAGACCCAAATTTCAAGTCGGGCCATGCT
>JBAVRC010000818.1:0-2200 GCA_049694615.1 Thermosynechococcaceae cyanobacterium
AAAGCTTACTATACATGTTGTCCCGGCTTAAACGCATACCCCCCGTCCAGCATTGCGCATAGAGCCAGCGCGTCAATTGATAACCGGCGAAAGGCGCAGTGATTTCTCGGTAGCTGTATTGCTGGCAAATTTCTTCGATATGGCGCAACCGCTGACGCTGATCGTGGTAATCCAATAGACAGTTCGTATCGGCAAGTCCAAGCTGTTTGGATAATATGCTCAAGACGTTGGGCGGTGCCTGAGTTGTGTCGTCAAGAAATCGTCCAAGATAACGCACCGTCGTTAACTGTACAGCGAAGCCCAATCTGTTGTGTTCGCCACGCTTACCGCTCAGTCGTTGGTGGTCGGCATCATCCAGATAAAAATAACGATTCAGCTCTACCTCAGTCGGTTCGGCGACATAGCGACCATAGTCGGCACGTTGACCGGCAGTTAGAAATTGAACTGGCATCTTGTTGCGTTGATTGGGGTTTCTCTCGTTGCGCAAACGTTCGTTTGTGCAACGATCCGAAGCTCACCTAAAATATAGCTATAGCCTGTTGCACAAACGTATTGCATTATTACACCCATTGGCAACAGGTTTATGCAATTATGCTCATTGGTTATGCACGGGTTTCCACTCAGGAGCAGAACGCTGCATCTCAAATTGCTGCGCTCAAGGCTGCTGGATGTGAACTCATTTTTCAGGAGACTGCCACCGGCAGTCGTTGGGAGCGGCCTGAATTGCATCGTCTGATTGGGCAACTCCGCAAGGGGGATGTGGTGGTGGTTTGGAAGCTAGATCGCCTATCACGTTCTTTGAAGGATGTTCTGGCTTTGATGGAAAAAATCCAAAAAGCTGAAGCAGGATTCCAGAGCTTAACCGAGGCGATTGAGACCACTTCGCCAGGGGGTCGCATGATGATGCAAATGGTCGGTGCATTTGCTGAGTTCGAGCGGGCCATGCTACGTGAACGGACACAGAATGGCTTGAATACTGCTCGTAAAGAAGGGCGCGTTGGCGGTCGTCGCCCCAAACTCAAGGCACAACAGGAACAAGAAATCCTGCACTTGGTGAATTCGGGACAAAAGACTGCTGCTGCCGCCGCTCGACTGTTCAATGTGCATCCGGCTACGGTGTCGCGGTTACTTGCACGTAACAGGTGACTGCGATAGGATTTGGGCCTTAAGTGCATTTACCGTTCCACTGCTCCCCAAACCCCAAACCCCCCAAGCAACAAAGCCAGCCACACCTTCACCACCGATAAACCCGCCCCATCCAGCAATTCCAGAAATCCAACTTCATCTATCCCCTGATCGCACATCCAATCCCTCAAAATTCCCACCCAAGAAGAAATATCCTCGTCATATTCCAACGTCTCGATTTCCGAACATTTATCAATCACTGACTCAGGTTCAATCAACCCCAGCAACTCCTCCTTACTAACCACCTCCATAACCGATTCCCCATCCCCATGATCCTTCTCAAAAGGAGACCTCACATAAAGTTCCGGCACCCCAACCAGTTCGCTCAAATCCAGCGATAACGACTGTCGCACAAACTCAGTAAAATCCATCACCGGACCATCCCCCGGCTTGCGATCCCAATCCGCCCCAAACGCCTCAGCCCGAGCCGCCAGAACATCCGCCATCTGGTTAATCGCATCCGCCGCCGTCGCCAACTTTAGCCCTGCTGGAGTCCGTTCGGACTCTTGGAGCGTCAGCATCGCCTCATCGAACGCCAGACAAAGCTGAAGCCAATCCGTAGCCTGCGGTTGGGCTTGGGCTTGCTCAATCTGTTGCCAGAGATTGAGCGATAGCTGAACAGCCGTCATCCCTTCCCTCCGCAAATCGGACACATCCCCGGCGATCGCTCCTGCTGCACATCGAACTTGCCCAGGTCATCCCCAGCCTGCACCGAAAACGCCAACAACACATCCCGCAAAAACCCCTTCACCTGAGCCGCCGATAATCCTTGCGCATGAATCGTCTCGATCCTGGCCACCAAGCGATCGCCCATCCTCAACTCCGCCCCAATGGCATGAAGTGGCGCATCCACCCGCGCTCGATACAACTGCAACTCTGCTGCTGCAACCATCGGAGGGGCGATCGCCAAGACCACAGGCTCCTGCCCCGTCTTCTGCCGATACTGCTGTCGTTTATCCCGATTGTAGTGATCGCGATTCCGGTAATAAGTCCGTCGCTTATGACACTTCTCACC
>JBAVRC010000819.1:0-4325 GCA_049694615.1 Thermosynechococcaceae cyanobacterium
ATCTTTGCTGAACCCCTCCAAATTTATGAAAGTGTCAGGAAATACGTGATGAAAAGCATAGCCTATAGGCTCTTTCAGATTCTGGGAATATTTTTCTCCCCCCAGAGTGATTAAAGAGGGTTAGTTAGAGACAGGGGTTATGATTACCCCTAAATTCTTCATCTGCCCTAAGTCATAAAGCATATCGATTTATTTAGTATTAATAATTCAAATTCGCTGATTTTATCCGTCTTTACCAAACGACAAAACCCAAACGCGATATAGAAGCGAGAATATCCCAACTCAGCTTCAGATCGAGTTGTGCGACGCTGAAAGAAGCAGAGAATATCGAGTCTACAACCATGTCCGAATCTACCCCTGAAATTACCAGCTTTCATGCCCATGTCTACTACACCTCATCCAATCGAGAGACCGCAGAACAGGTGCGCCATAGCCTAGGCGATCGCTTTGCCGTACAGCTTGGCCAATGGCATGACCACCCCATCGGTCCCCATCCCCTGCCCATGTATCAAGTGTCTTTTCTGCCCCATCAATTTGCTCAGGTGGTTCCCTGGCTCATGCTGCATCGAGACGATTTAGATATTTTGGTTCATCCCAATACGGGCGATGCCCTGGCAGACCATACCGACCATGCCCTGTGGCTGGGCGAAAAACTGCCCCTCAATCTTGAACCCTTGCGACAATCCAGCGCTTTTTAGCACCCTTGGATAAACGTAAGTTCGACCGGCAAAAAGGAGCCAAAGGAAAGGCTCGGCCTTAACTGATTTCCCGCTGCCAAAGGATATCTGCAACCCGCTCAATGCCAGCTTTGAGATGGCGACGATAGGTACTGAAGGGCAGATCTAATAGCTCTGCTGCTTGCTCTTGGGTCGCTGCCGGATTGAGGTAAGTTCGGTATAACGCGCGGTAGAGTTTGTCGTCCCTGGGTGAGGCCCTTAAGGATGCAACTGCCTCCTGGATTAAGGTCTGTAAAATCGATACGCGCTCGCTAGAACCAGAGTCTGTCCCTTGATCAACCACCAAGTGTGATCGCAAGCAAGGGTTCTGTCGCAACATATCGGGACGGGTAAAATATCGAAGGGCTTCTTTGACCGCATCGATAAACTCGGACTGACTGAGAACCAGCAAGGGTTCTTGGGCTGGGGTAAAACGAGCAGCGGCGGCTGATGCAGCAATTTCACGACGCGCTAGCAAATCATGCCATGCAGCGAGGGAAACAATTCGCCAATCATGCCCGTACACGCCATAGCACCGTCCCCCTACTTCAAAATCAGCCTCGGATAATCGGTCTAAATCTCCATAGGCAAACATCTCTGCCCAAAACTGCGGATCGGCGCAGGGTAAAAACGTAAAGGCCAATCCTGGGGTGTTGCGGTAGTATTGCACCAAGTTAATAAATATCAAACTTTGGAGCGGAGAAACCGCTTGATAGGTCTCATCGGCCATCCAAAATCGGAACATTGTGGCCCCTTCGCCTTTACGTAAGGGAGCATGGTGCTGAAGATACTGCCAACAGGCGATCGCCCCTGGATCGGCATCCAAATCTTCAAAATGGGCCTGATCGAGGGCCACCATCTGGACAAAACCAATGGGCTGGTGTTCCAGGTTGCGAAATACCAAAACATGACGCGGCTGCCGAGCGAGCCAATGGGCCGCTAACCGTGCCGAATCTTCTCCTTCATGTTTAGCGACCATTGCCGTCAACACAGCCGGATCCGATGCTTTGAGCGTGTCGGTTAAAACACGGCTTGGATCGTGCCAAGTAAAACCAGATTTTACCGCCGAATTATCTCGGTGTAGAAAAATGTAATCGCACAAAATTCGATGTTGCTCTGTCCCTTGCGTATGCGCTAAGCGGTGGGTGTAATAGTTTCGAGCGCGTTGGTGCAGTTCGGTATAGCGATCTGGATTGCGCCAACGAAGGTCGGCAATCAAAACATCGCGTGCTAAATCATGGGGAAATAGGCCGATGGGGCCGCATTCCATGAACGAAAGCCCCCATAACCATTTGAAAAGGTCATGGGTTTCGGCAATCCCTAGCATTTCCCCTAGTAATGCCTCTGTCGTGAGACGGGCGATCGCACAGGCTTCCAATGCCTGACGATGGAGTAGGGTCGGTACATCTTCCAGAAATTTTTCGAGAAGCATTTTGACCACATCAGGCACGGTTTCGACCTGAACCTCAAGGGTCTGATTTTGGGCAAACACATCGGTCATTAAAGAAAGCGCCAACGGATAACCGTGGGTAAACTCAAGAACGGCCTGGTGTTGCGAGTCGGGAATAGACTGTTTAGCCAGATAAAGCCGACTCTCTTGCGGACTCAGATTCCGCAACGACAGGGAATACAACAGCGTTTGCCAACCCAAATCCGTTCGCCAAGCTGTTGTCGGCGGATAGCGACCCGCCAGCACAATTAACATCTGGTCTGGAAGTTTCGGGAAAAAGTCGTCTCGCAACCAATCGTCTAAAGAGAGGAGCAATTCATAGGTGTCAATGAACAAAACACACCGCTGCATCGAAAGGGTCGTGCCCTGAGATCGATCTGCGTGCCTGTCGCGATCTTGAAATGCATCAGCAGCCACCTCTCCCTGCCCCAGAAAGTCCAACATCGTCAATCCCAACAACGCTTGAAGCGCTGCCTCAAATCCATTGGGTGACGGGTCAAGATGGCGAGCATCCAAATAAAACGCAGGGATCTGCGCGTCAGCACAAATTTGCCCAAACTCCCCCAAAAGTGTCGTCTTCCCCACGCCACCTGGACCAAAAACATGTAGCACCACAAACGGGAATTCGGGTGCATCCAATGCCTCCCTAAACAGTTGGCGTTCGCATTCACGCCCCACAAACTGATGCTGCCGGACAACTCTGAGTCGCTGCGATACCGATAAAGGCATAGAGTAGTAACCCCCCTACGATCTACATCCAGCCTGTATTTCTCAAGCAATGGCCCAGCCATCCCACAAAGGGGATCCTAATGTCTAATACGCTGGCGACTTCAATTCGGATCTGCAAGGTTGATCCAGTTTTAGTTTTAAGGTGATTTCTGGGAAACAACCGACCGCTGGCTACTTTGCGATAGGCTGGCCCCACCTGATACCCTCTTTGTCAGTTGGCGATCGCACGCTATCTCGTCGGTCAGCACTAGCATTCAAAACATTCACGCAACGCACTCCTCATCTTCCATCGCAACACAATACTCGGACAAGAAGAGATAGACGTTGGAATAACTCGTAAATTTCACAATTTTAGGAAAATTTGAGTTTATAAGCTCAAAAGAAAAGAATCTGGTTCATTAATGACCGGGCTGTAAGCCGCTTGGATTGACGATGTCAACCTCGGCGATTATTCGTTATATTTTTCTCTGATCAAGGCGATAAAAGAAGGATTTTAGAGCCAATCGATGTAAATGCGATCGAATTGTGTAATTATCTAAAAAAATGCTTAACTTATCGGACTAAACCAACAAGTTGAAGTATTATGCGAATTGTTATCAGTCTAACCCCCCTGAGAACGGGATTATCAGGACTGTCGTCAGCCCAAATCGCCTGAATGTGGGTTTATATGGAACTTATCCATATAAAAAACCAAGAGTCATATTATGCGGATTGTCGACAGCCTAAACCACCATTTTGGCTGGTTATCAAGACTAGAGTTCTTAATAATCCCCTATGAGGTGTATTAGATGGATTCCGTACAATTACTAGTTAGGTACTTTCACCCTCTTCCAATTCCATGACTCTTTCTGAGTAATAGATAAGCAATATTGGGTAGGAATAATATAAAAAGTCAAGCATAGGATATAGAAGCGTTATGGCTATTGATTTTGGTAAAATTAATATTAGTAATAATAGTAATAAAGCTATTCATCCTAGAGAAGTTTTTACTGCACTTCCAAATAAACAAGAAGGCAAATTTGAGTATCCGAGGGATGTCCAAGCTCAGGTTTGGGATAATTGGTTCTCAAGGAGAGATGAGAGCGATCTCGTTATCAAAATGAATACTGGAAGTGGGAAAACAGTAGTTGGCTTGTTGATATTGAAGAGCTGTCTCAATGAAAATAAGGGACCAGCAGTTTATATTGTTCCTGATAATTATCTAGTAAAACAGGTTACTCATGAAGCCAAAGATTTAGGAATTGAAGTAACAGAGCATACGGACTCTACAAGATTTCTATCTGGCAAGGCTATTTTAGTTGTCAATATATATAAACTAGTTAAGTAGGCTTGGGTAGAAAAACGAAGGTATACAACTTGGCTAAGACGTGGCTGCCTTAGAAGGGAATTTATGTCGCTCAGTGGTGTAGCCCCCTGATTGTGCCCTGGAT
>JBAVRC010000820.1:0-3087 GCA_049694615.1 Thermosynechococcaceae cyanobacterium
GTGAGGAATTCAGTTAAAAGTAAAAAGCTCCTGGGGTCGAAACAAGGCAAGACTCCCAGGAGCTTTTTATGTTGCTAAATCTCACCTCGACGCAGATGAAGAAAACTACGGGCCTCATCAAAGTCGATGTTTAGCTTACGGATTGTCGGCTTTAACGCTAGAAGGCAGCAGCAGCTCCTGAAATTGAACCTGTCGCTGCTGAATTGACTCAGGGGCATAATTCCAAAGGCATTCAAAGTAGAAGAATGTGGCCCCTAGCCCCTGAGATCGCACGTACTTCGTCTGAGCTTGAATCTGCGACATCGGGATTTGTCGATTCCGCAATCCGGCCAAGACGCCAATTCCTGTAGAGATTTTTTTCTTGGCTTCCTGCAACTCAGGGCGATTGACTTGCGTTATAAAACTGTTAAAGTCTGTTCGATAAACTTGGACGATTAGTTCATCCACGATGCCCTTGCGAAACCAGGCAAGCCAATCTTGTAAAGATCCCAGATAGGCGGTGTCGTAGGGATTGGGCGCAACTGAAAAGACAGCTTTGGGGCGAATTGCCTTGACAGTCTGATGAAGCTGGACAATGTAATCTGTGAGCTTATTAGCCCGCCACTCGATCCATTCGCTGACTTTGGGGTCAGTGGACATAGGTGTTTCGACTTCCTTCGTTTCCTTAAGTTCTGTGGCTTCCTTCTTGACTTGCTTCTTGGCTTCTTGAACATTCTTAGCCTTCTCAACAGCCCTGGCCTTCTGAGCTTCCTTAGCCTTTTCAGTTTCCTTAGCGTAGAGATCCAAAGTGTAGGGATCGTAGCCGAATTTACTGGGCAGACTGGTGTGATCGTCAAATTGGATGCCGTCAACGTCGTAACTCGAGGCAACTTCTGTGACTAATCCACTGAAAAATTGCTGCACCTCAGGCCGAAACGGGTTAAGCCAGACTACTTCGCCAACAGATTCATCGTCGGTTTGAGTGCCATCTTTTTTTTGAGTGAGCCAGTTGGGATGCAGCATAGCGAGTTCGGAGGTTGGGGGTGTCATAAACCCAAACTCCATCCAAGGTACGACGCGCAACCCGCGCTGGTGAGCGTAAGCAATCAGCTCGGCGAGCGTATCTTGCTTCTGTTTTCCGAGCGGGATAAAGGTTTGAATGCCTTCTTTTTGTGCGAAAGGACTGGGGTACATCACATAGCCAGAGTTCCAAACTACCGGATAAATGGTGTTGAAGTTAGATCGGGCTAGTTCGTCTACGGCCCGATGCATGCGATCTCGATTCATCCAGACTTCGCTGTCGTTGACGGTCATCCACACCCCGCGCACCTCTTGGAGCACCTTCTGTGGGATTTCCAGGATCTCTTGAGGTACTGCTTGAGGGACTGCCTGGGGCACCTGCGGCATCTCTGGTACGCCTAGCGGAACGCTCTGCGATGGAGCTTGAGCACGAACTGACGCTGACCCATTAAGGAATAGGATCGCCCAGATTGCGACTAGGCTGAAAAACGGCATCAGACGACGCCAAAGCGATCGCCGAATGCTGATTGCTCTCATCCTCTTAAAGGGCGTGAATTGAAACTTCCGCAACAGCAAACTCCTCTTTTATCGCCTCAGAAACTAGGCGTTTTCATAAACGAAAGGTTGTAAATTAACCTCTTTAAAGACGTCACAGTTTTGTTCAATAGATTGTAACAACCCTAATGCATCCTAAAAAATCAGGCAACTGTCCTATAAATTGATGATTTGGCGGGATAAAGAATTTGGAAAAATCACAGTATTTTGGTATTCAAACGAATAGTTGCGATTGGGTAAGGGATTATTTAGAGAAGAATCCCAAATCTGATGTTAGTGAGAGCGACAGGTACTTGTGCGATGGCATTGGTACGAATTAGACTTTGAACAAAGCAAAATGCCTCAGTTGGAAACCCAAATATCTCAAACCTTTATATAACAAGAAATACGGTCTAGTGAAGCAACTGGAAGAATACTGTATTTTCAGATTTGGCATTTATTCAGGGGTTTGATCGAAGGGGGTAGTTGGCCAAACCCTCGAATAAATCAAAAACATTTTGCTGTAAGTCTTTCAGCCAATGCGAGAACGCCATACTAGCCGTTCAGTCAGATGACGGTTTGTCCAAAGTCCAATTTGTTACCAACTAGATTTAATTCGGTTGGTAAAAGAGTTCAATAGACATCTCCAACATATAATCTCTTATTTAATTTACAATAGTAAATAATATTTCTCAATCTAAAAATATGAGCTTAATATCTGAACTTATCGATCAAAATCCTGAAAGGACTAAACGACTGTTAGGCATTGAGTATGAACCATTACAACAATTGATAAACCAAGCCGAGTTGGCTAACAAACAAATTCAAGCGAAGAATGAGGAATCTAAGGAAAGAGTTAATGCACTAGGGGGTGGTAGAAAATCTATCTTATCCGATAGAGATGAAATCCTGCTATCCCTGACTTACTTGCGTCAACACCCAACATTTGAATGGCTAGGCTTGAACTTTGGTGTCTCGGAATCCACAGCCCATAGTATTTTTCATCATTGGATGAAAATTTTATCATTGATCTTACCTCCAAGCTTATTAGAACAATCCAAAAATCTTGAAAATCTTGAAAATATTAAAGAGATATTAACGGTGTTTGAACTTATCGTTGATACGTTTGAACAAACTCGACAACGCCCTCAGGACAAGGACGAGCGCGAGGAATTCTATTCAGGATATAAACATAATTATACGTTTAAGAGCATTTTGACTGTACTGCCAAAAGGGAAAGATATTGTTGATGTAAATATCGGCAACCCTGGGCCAAAGGCAGACATAAATTTATTTCGAGAAAGGCAAGATAATTTTGATTCTGAACAGAAATTCAAAGGAGATAAAGCATTCGTCGGAGAGAAAAATATTTCCACTCCTCATAAAAAATCAAAAAATCAAGAACTAACTGAAGAAGAGAAGAAAGAAGATAAAGAATTCTCAGGTCAAAGAGTTTTCATTGAAAATGTCATTCGGGTGATCAGAATATTTAGAATTGCTCAACAAACATTCCGACTTCGCTCCCGACATTATGAACAAGTTATAAGTGTAATC
>JBAVRC010000821.1:0-5959 GCA_049694615.1 Thermosynechococcaceae cyanobacterium
CGGGTACGGTTATAATGCATCGTTGTTGGGTTGTGGTGCGATCACCCTTCATGGAGCTAACAAAGTGCATCGTGCTGGCGGTACAATCAATGCAATGCATCAAGCTCTCGTAGGTTAGGTTGACAACGGAAACCCAACTCATATTTGTTGGTCCCTAATTTAAGTTGGGCTGTGGGAAGTTTCAGGGGAGCGATCATTGTGGTACTGTAGTAGGCAGAAAGCAATCTAGAACTATCAGTTGAAGCAATGAGTGAAGCAGTTGTAACACTTCTTAGCCAGTTCAAAAAACTTTCAGCCAGCGAAAGATCTGAGTTCCTTGCAGCAAGCCTGAATCCGAATGGAGACTATGGCGACTGGAATAATGATGATGCAGTCTTGCTTGCTGCTCAATCGTTTGCCCGTCTAGATGCAGAGGAGGAGGCGGATGGGGAATCCGAAGCCAGTTCGTAGTGAAGTCTGGCTCATCGATTTTGGGATAGCCGCGAAAGTGCGGCCTGCTCTTGTTGTGAGTGAACTTTATGGAGATGAGGATCGAGCTTTGATTGCTGTGGTTCCTCATACAACCAGTATCAGAGGATCCAAATATGAGATCCAGGTAAGCGCCCCCTTTCTGAAAAGAAAAGGGGCCTTCCTACTTCAGGGCTTTGTAACTGTTCCTCCACCATACTTTTTCCGAAAGCTTGGAATTCTATCGGATTCACACATGAAATTAATTGAAAACGGGTTGAGAGATTGGCTCGCTCTTTGAATGGGCTGTATCAAGTTTTTCTATGGTTATGGGGAGTGTTGGGGGCGATTGCGGTTTATATTTTGGGCTGTATTAAGTTTTTTTTGGTTATGGAGGGTATTGGGGGCGATCGCGCAGAATGCTTGTAACTTAGAATAGTTCTGTTGCTTACCTTGTCTAACCCCGCCATGCGAGAGATGCTCGAATTACGTCCACGGCTGGCTTATTTATATTTTTGCTCGCGCCCCTGATGGCGAGGCCGTTGTATTTCAAAAAGAAGTGAAAAGAGATGTTGTCAGCACTTCTAAATAGCGAAGTTCAGAAAGCCCAGATACTTCCAGAGGCAATTCAAGACGGACTTGCGGAACAATTTATTGAAGACATAGAAAGTGAAATTAAATGGCAGGAAACACTTTCAAAACTTCAAGATAGTTCAGTTCTTAAAGAGCTTGCTGAAAAAGCTATCAAAGAGTCTGGAAACAAAAAAATGAAAGCGATCAGCTTTGATGAACTATGAAATCGGAGCTAGATCTAGATTTTATAGAACTATTTTAAGAACTGCCAGAGTGAGGAGGGAGAACAGCGCCATGAGTGGTGGGTGCGTTCAACCGTTGTGTGCCAAAATTAAACTAGACTCACTATAGATGAAGGAGACAGACATGGATGGCCAGTGTCTTTGCGGTTCAATTACGGTCAAAACACCCGATAAAAAGAGCGTTGATGCCTGTCATTGTGGGATGTGTCGGCGATGGGGAGGTGGCCCTGCATTAGGGATATCTTGCGATTCAGAGGTGCAGATAGACGGTTTCGATAAACTCAAGGTGTATCAGTCTTCAGAGTGGGCTGAAAGAGCTTTTTGTGGTGAATGCGGTACGCATATTTTCTATAAGTTATTACCTACTAATCAATATTTTGTCCCAGCAGGTCTTTTCCAAAATGGAATTGAGTTTGAGTTCACAGAGCAAATCTTTATAGACAAGAAACCCAGTTACTATGAATTTGCTAATCAAACTTTGAATATGACAGAAGCAGAGGTATTCGCTAAGTTTTCACCAAGCGAAGATTCTCAATAAAGAAAAGGTTTCATCACTTGGGTGTAGGTCGTATAACTGCCCCTCATTAAAAATCCTTAAAATGATGCCATCTGATACTCGACAATTTGCCCCAGCGACCCAGCGCAATCGTGAACCTATTTTGCAGGTGTTACACCAGGTTCTGCCCCCCCAGGGCTTGGTTCTAGAAATCGCCAGTGGCACCGGAGAACATGCCATCTTTTTTGCGCCAAGTCTAACGCCTCGGGTCTGGTTACCCAGCGATCGCGACCCCGTTGCCCTAGAGAGCATTCAGGCATGGCAAAACCGCGAACCAGCGACCAACCTGCTGCCGCCGATGGTGCTGGATGTGAGCCAACCCCATTGGCCAGAAACCGTGAAACAGGCGACCCCCCAACTGCCCCTCGACATCCCCCTTACCGCCATCGTGTCCATCAATATGGTTCACATTTCTCCCTGGAGCGCCACCATTGGCTTAATGACGGGGGCAGGCGAATTACTCCCGCCGGGTGGGGTTTTATACCTGTATGGTCCCTACAAACAGGGCGGTCTCCATACCGCACCGAGTAATGCCGCCTTTGATGCATCCTTGCGATCTCGCGATTTGGCTTGGGGCGTGCGTGACTTAGAAGACGTAATGGACTTAGCCGCACAGCATGGACTTCGCTGGTGCGATACCGTGGCCATGCCTGCCAATAACTTATCCGTTGTGTTTGAGCGGGAGGGCTAATGGGTGAGTTTAATTCAGCGATAGAGGCGATCGCCCCAGACGACCCTAGACCCTTGCTGGTGCAACATGCCCGATCCTTTTACGAACGGGGTTGGATGTGGGGGACCGCCGGAAACCTGTCCGCGCGTCTATCTGACGGGAACTTCTGGATCACTGCCAGCGGTTGCGCTAAGGGCGAACTAGACCCGCACCAATTTGTGCAATTGTCGCTGGATGGGTCATTGCTCAGGCAACCTAGACCCGACGTCAAACCCTCAGCCGAGTCCAGTATTCATCAGGCGATCTATCAGCTTTTTCCTGACGCATGGGCTTGCTACCACGTCCACTCCGTCTCAGCTACCCTAGTTTCCCGCTTGACGTCTGCTGAAGACATTTGCCTCCCCAATTTGGAAATGATCAAAGGGCTGGGAATCTGGGAGGAGAACCCCTCCGTTCGGTTGGCTTTGTTTACCAATCACCGACATGTCCCCCAAATTGCAGCAGATATTTCGGCCCGGTTTACCCAACATGCGCCGCAACTACCAGCTTGTTTGATCCGGGATCATGGCGTTACCGTGTGGGGCAGTTCTCCCACCGAGGCCAGAAACCGGATCGAAGCCATTGAGTTTATTTTTCAGGCCATGATCCAAGCCCAACACCTAAACCTGGATCTATTGCGATGAACTTCTATTTCGTCAAGCGCATCAGGTTTTCGAGCAACACATAGGTTTTGCCCTTATATTGCACCGTTGGTGCTTTCGCTAGTTCCTGTTTTAGCTTGTTCGCATCCAGCGCAACTTTAACGCTAGGGACACTCTTCACCGCAGGGGTTGTTGCAGTTTTAGGTGCAATTGCAGGTGCTGTCGCAGGCGTTGTTGCGACATTCGTCATGGCGATCGCCGCATTGGGCGCAGCAGCCTGAGCCTCAGGGGATGCATTTTGATCCACTCCAGTGGGACCATTGGCGGTCAACTGCATGTTTCCAGTAATATCATTGCCTTCCACCACCAGGGAATTTTTCAGAGTGGCATTGTAAACGGCAAATCGGCCATTGTTACGGAACACATTGCGTCCAGGAGCTGTTGCATTGCCCAAGTCAGGTTTGGCCGCAGAAATAGCCACCAGTCCATCTCGTTTGTTGCTTTCAACAATATTGCCACGCAGTTGGGGAGCGGCTGTATGGCTTACCACAATGCCATCCACATTCCCGCGCACCTGATTGTTCACCAGTTGGGGAGCTGCTTTTTCACTCACTGCAATGCCGAAACCCGTATTTTGGAAGGTATTATTGCGAACAACACCAGTCGAATTGCCTGTGAGGGCTACCCCGTTGGCGTTGTTTTCGGAAAACAGATTGTTTTCCAGGGTTGGATTAGAGGTACCTGCCACAAAAACCCCTTCGCGGGCACTTTTTGTAAACGTGCATCCCCGAATCGTGGCATTGGAAGACTCAATCCAGATCCCTGTTCCACGCGAGTTGCCATTGGTGACCGACACACCGATCACCTGACTATTGGACTTGGGCAAAAGGACAATATTTTGCGATCCCCACCAAGAGCTAGAGAAGAAGTCACCCCCAACAATAGTAACGGTGCTGCCTTGGTTAAATTCGTTGCCCTGAAGGGTGACACCTTGGGGCACCACGAGGGGAAAGGTTTCTCCGGTTTCGCGAGAGTACAGTCCTGCTGCAAGCTGAACAATGTCTCCAGCTTTGGCTTGTTGCAGTGCATAGGCAATGGTCTTAAACGGGGTTGCCTCACTGCGTCCAACACTGACATCATCTTTGCCGGTGCTGGGATTGACAAATAATTGCGGGCTAGCAGCAGGTGCATTGGCGGCGACGGCATTGACGCCTGTGTCTAGTACGTCGGCACGGACTGATTGGGCAACAGGACCCGTTAACAGCAGGGCCATAATCGCGCAGATCCGAACCCATGCAAGAGATGTAAGATGCGATCGGCAGTGATTCAGAGATTGATCCATAATTTCCCCCCAGAAAAAGACTTGGCTTCTCTTTCAAGATGCCCTGTCAGAATTCAAATTTTACTCTCGCCACAAAAAAATAAAGTTTTGCTGACAAAGGGGTGGGGTATTGAGCCTGCATCGCCTGATTTTGGGTTCAAGGGCAAGTTTGCAGCGGAAGAGGGGTTGGGGCCGATGCGCAGCCTGAGACAAAAGGATTGCAACCAGGGGCTGCTTTTCGGTATGATGAAGTGTTTCGATAATCTCGTGGTCTGGATTGGCGTAAAGAAAAGTTATGGCAAAGCGCGTTCAACTCGTCTTAAATCAAGACGTTAGTAAGCTAGGGCGAATGGGCGATTTGGTAGAGGTTGCGCCCGGTTATGCCCGCAACTATTTGTTGCCCCAAGGCATGGCATTCAATGCCACCCCTGGTGTGCTGAAGCAAGTAGAGCGCCGTCGGGCGGCGGAACTTAAGCGGTTGGCCGAACTAAAGCAACAAGCCGAACAACAAAGGGACGCTTTGCTGAAGGTCGGTACGCTAACGATTCAGCAAAAAGCGGGAGAAGGCGATGCCTTGTTTGGCAGTGTGACAGCGGCTGACGTGGCGGCTGCCATTCAGCAAGCGAGCGGTCTTGAACTGGATCGTCGGGCGCTGACGGTTCCCGAAATCCGCAAGTTGGGGACTTATACCGTTGAGGTTAAGCTGCATACGGACGTAACGGCTACGGTTGCGGTTGAAGTTACGGCGGCTCCCTAAACGTTGGGAGAGTTGTTCATGGCTTTGAATGGTCTCTAGTCCACCCTGTTAATTGGATGCAGGGCTATAAGGTCAGTTAATTCATGGTTTATGACCTGAGTTTTCAGCCGGAAGTTGAACATTTGCCCCCTCAGAATGTTGAAGCCGAGGAGCTGATTCTGGGGGGTATTTTGCTGGACCCGGAAGCGATTGGCCGTGTGGCCGATTTAGTTAAGACAGATGCCTTTTACCTGAGTGCCCACCAAGAGATTTATCGAGCGGCGCTGGCCCTCCATGCGCAGGGCAGTCCAACGGATTTGATGTGTGTGACAGCTTGGTTACAGGATCATAGTTTGTTAGACAAGGTTGGCGGTCAAGGCAAACTGGCCCAACTGGTGGACCGGACGGTGAGTGCGGTCAATGTGGATCAGTATGGCGAACTGATTAAGGATAAATTTTTACGCCGTCAATTGATCAAAGCGGCCAATGAGGTGGCCCATCTGGCCTACGATACGTCTAAAAAACTAGAGGTTGTTTTAGACCAAGCGGAGCAGAAAATTTTTGGGGTCACCCAAGACCGAGTGCGGCAGGGGTTGGTCGCGACTGAGGAAATCTTGGCCAGTACCTTTGCGGACTTGGAACAGCGATCGCTCGGAGAGGTGTTGCCGGGACTCTCCTGCGGGTTTTACGATTTGGATGCCATGACCCAGGGTTTTCAGCGATCTGACCTGATTATCGTCGCAGGCAGGCCGTCAATGGGTAAGTGCTTAGCC
>JBAVRC010000822.1:0-1515 GCA_049694615.1 Thermosynechococcaceae cyanobacterium
GAACTCCACTTTTCCAACACCGAAACAAAATGCGGATCCACTTGAATGCTAGAGCGCGAATCGCTTTGGGATGAGACTTTCCTGCCTGCTTCTGCTGTTCATAAAATGCATCAGCCCAGAGCGAATATTGCCGAGATTGGTCCGCCCATTCCACAAACGTTTGGCGCAAGAATTTTGGACATCCCCAGCGCCAGTGAATCCATTCTTTTTTTCCGCTCTTCTCTTTAACTGGAGCAATGCCCGAATACCGTAAAAGGTCCTGGGCTGAATCGAATCGGGTTCGGTCTTCACCAAAGGCAACCAGTAACCGTGGCGCAAGATGGGGACCTGCACCTGGCAAATTGGCAAATAGATCTGCATCAGAATGCGCTTGAAATATTTGTTCAATTTGTTGTTCAAAGATTTGCAGACTTTTAAGCAACAGTTTCAATTGTTGAATCCAGGCTTGGACTAACATTTGCATCGGTGACACGATACCGATATCTTCAGTTAACGGAATCCCGGACTGAATTTGTTCCAGGCGGCGGGTAATGGCACTTTGACGAACGACATGATGGGATGCAAAAAAGGAGCGCAATTCCTCAGGTGTGGCAGATTGGGCGGCTTTGAGGGTCGGATACCGTTCAACGAACTCGCAGAAAACCTGCGTATCCTTGTCTTTGAACCATTCTAGGACTTGGGGATAGTAATTTTTGAGGGTCGCTGTAATGCGATTGGTTAAGCGAACTTTCTCTCCGATAAGTGATCGCCGACTCTCAACCAACTGGGATAACTGTCGGATCTCTGAACTACAGGGTTGCCACAGGGTGAGTTTATCGCGGTGTTTGAGTAACAGTTCCAACAATAAATCGGCATCGGTTGGATCATCTTTTGCCCGACTGGGCTTAAACGCTTGACGATATTTTGCAACGGTTCTGGGATTAATGGGATAGAGAATCAGAAACTCATACTTGTGTAACGCATAGATCAGAGGACCGCGCTTTTGTTCGAGGCCAATTGCAACGGACTGGCCTTTATACCGATCTCGCAAACCGTTGACCCAAGCCTCAATGACTTCGGCACGATGTTCTAGCTGCAAATAAGATTGAGTTTGACTGATGACATCATAGACACAGAGGTCATGTTTGCGATCCGACCAATCGATGCCAATATAAGCGGCTACATTGGGTTGTAAAGCCGTAGACAGTAAAGTATTTTCCGGGGTCATTCCAATTCTCCTGAGGAGTACAGTAGAATCGACTCGGAACCCTTGGTCTCTTGCGAAAGGATTATGGAAGGAGTCTCTCGCTCCATTCCCTGAGGATTCGTCTGGCGAAATCAAGGGATGAAGGAGTGGGTGCGATCGCTATGTTAGTAGGCATTGATGTGCCATACATTGGACAGTCGTCACCCTCTCCCTCCGAGCCTTGAGCCTAAGTGTAATCCCAACTCTATGGCTCGTCCCCCCATAACTTCATTGGAGCGGAACGGAGATTTATGCGATCGGTTATGTTTCAAAGTGCAAATCCGTCCGCT
>JBAVRC010000823.1:0-17797 GCA_049694615.1 Thermosynechococcaceae cyanobacterium
GGCTTCGCCAACAGCAATGGTCAGGTTTTTTTGATAGGATACCCGATTCTTTTGATCTGTTTTTCGCAGTTTGAGTGGCAGCGCCTCTGTTGCCTGTTCGACTGTATCGGAAAAGCGGCGAGGCAAATCGTATTTGCAAAACACCAGTTCCGTGTCCGCAGCGGACTGCGCATCGCTACCCAACACTTGATTGATGCGTCCTAAGGGCAACTGCGAACCGAGGGGATACCGCAAGACCTCTACATGCACCAGATGATCAACTGCCGCTTCTAACTGCGGATCATCGGGTTGTTGCACCAGTGCAATTTCAAACAGCAAGCGATCATCCAGGGGAACCGCCCGGTATTCGCCCTTGTCCGTGCGTCGCACATGGGCAATCACCGACGGATTCGCACGTTCCAAAATCAAGCGAACTTCGCCCTCTGGACTGCGTCGTCGCCGCCCTTCCTTGGTGACTTTTACCAAAACGCGATCGCCATTCCAGGCCGAATGGAGTTGACTCTCGCGGATATAAATATCCTCCGTCTCTTCCCCTTCTTGAATGGCAAAACAAAACCCCTTGCTGGAGCAGCGGAGCTTGCCTTCCACAACCCCCTCTTCCGAAATCCGTCGATATTTGCCGCGCTCCTTCGTTAAGATACCAATGTGTTCTAAGGCATTGAGCGCAATTTCTAGCTGAACCAGGCTGTCCGTATTCGCACAGTTCAATTTCTTCTCTAAAGCTTTGGGAGCAACCAACTTTTCTTCAGCAAAGCTTGTCAGTAGCGTACTAATTGAGAAATCCATGTAACGTTAGATCCTTAGGGGTTCTGAAAGGGCAACAACGGACACATGCCCCAAACGACTTAGCAAACCATGCCAGAACGGCTTGTTACAGTGTTGCTAATGTGGCGAGACGTTTCTTTCAAGTCTGCTAAAGAGCGAGGCGCTTCATTTCAGTGTCCTGACACACTTCAGCATCTTAATACCCTATAGTTCCCTACAGGATGCGCAACTGTCAAACCTAATTCGTCGCTATCGTTGTCCAGTGACAATGAAGGCAATCCGAGTGCCAATGTTCGTGGCGTGATCGGCCATGCGTTCTAGGGCGCGAATCGCCAGAGTGCCTAATAATAACGGCTCGACGGACCCCTGGATGTTGGTTTGATGCGCTAGGGAGTCGTAAACCCGACTGTAGCACGCATCCACCTCATCGTCTTTGAGGATCATGCGGCGGCCCGAGTCAACATCCAAATCGGTGAGGGCTTCTAAACTCATGGCTAACATCGTGCTACAGATACTAGACATGCGTTCGAGCTCATCGAGATAGGGTGGGGGTGGATAGGGCAGCAGTTTGAGCGCGACATCCCCCAATTCTTCGGCATAGTCGCCAATCCGCTCTAGATCGCGAACCAATTGCATCAAGGTGCTAATAAACCGCAAATCATTGGCAACCGGAGACTGCAACGCCATGAGTCTCAGGCAATTCATTTCGATATTTCGGTAATATAAATCGACGTTCTGATCATGGCGCTGGAGTTCGTCAACCGCTGACAGATCGCGATAAAAAAGGGCTTGATGCGCTAACCAGCAAGACTTTTCAACCAGTGCGCCCATGCGCAATACATCGTTTTGGGTTTCTTGCAGTTGGCGCTCAAATTGGCTACGGATAGATTTAATCACTGCTAAATAGAAAGGGGATGCAAGCTGAAAACCGCTTACCTAGCTGTATTATAAAAGCTTCTGAAAAATACTGTGGTATCCTAGCCAACGCAAAGGACGGTTGATGCCTCGTAATAGCAGTTCGCTACAAGGCTCGCGGCACATTGGAGACACATGACAATACAAAGGTCTGTCAATACAGCCAAATGCGAAGGTAATGCCACAATCCTAACCATTTTGGGCGGCGGACTTTGGGGGTCTGCCTTGGCAACTTTAGGCCGAAAAAACGGACATACCGTGCGAATCTGGTCGCGACAGGGGAATCAATCCCTTGCACAAGCCGTGGAAGATGCAGATGCGATTCTGATTGCGGTTGCCATGAAGGGGGTGCAGGAAACAGCTGAACGACTGAAAGGGGTCGCCCTAGACCGTTCCACCATTCTGGTCAGCGCCACCAAGGGGCTGGATCCAGACACTTGGCAAACGCCATCCCAAATCTGGCAGGCCCAGTTTCCCAACCACCCCATTGCGGTGCTCTCTGGACCCAATTTGTCGAAAGAAATTGAGCAAGGCTTGCCAGCCGCCACGGTTATTGCCAGCGAACCGGACGAGGCCGCTACTGATGTGCAAGGTCTGTTGGCTTCGGACTCGTTTCGGATTTATACCAATGCGGATCGGCTGGGAACCGAGTTGGGGGGGACCCTCAAGAATGTGGTTGCGATCGCCGTGGGCGTTTGCGATGGGCTCCACCTGGGGCAAAATGCTCGGGCTGCCCTGATTACGCGGGCACTGCCCGAAATGATTCGCGTGGGGGTTCGGTTGGGTGGCCAAAGGGAAACCTTCTACGGATTATCGGGATTGGGAGATTTGCTGGCCACTTGCACCAGCCCCTTAAGCCGCAATTATCAAGTCGGGTATCAGTTAGCGCAAGGCAAAGCCCTTGACGAGATACTGACCCATTTGCCGGGGACTGCGGAGGGAGTCAACACTACCCATGTCCTGATGCAATTGGCCGCACAACACCATCTGTCCGTCCCAATTGCCCAGCAAGTGGATCGGCTTTTACGGGGACTGATTACCCCTCAAGAAGCCGTGGAAGCCTTGATGGAGCGAGATTTAAAGCCTGAAGTGCAATCCAGCCCAGCGATGCAGACCTAACCCATGGCTTGTAAAGACTGGAGGGCTGTTTGTGCTTCACGGCGTAAACCAGCCGACTTCCGAAACATTTCCTTCCCGGAGGCTAAATAACTGTCTTCATAGCTTTGGGTAAACCAATCGAACTCATTTAAACCATCTTCGACATGGTTTAAGCAGTAGTACAGATGGGCGGCAATGCCTGCCACATTGGCGGGATTGGGCATGGAACGGAATTGCTGCTGTGCCTTTTCTAAGGTCTCGCGACAATCGCTCAGATACCGTTGAAAGTCTTCCATTAAGGCGTCGTCGAAGGGATCGGCTGCGAGGGCTGTCATTTCTGCCTTCAACGGCTTCAAAATTTGGTTAATGGCTCGATTCACGGGGGTATAGACTCGTTTCACCCAATCCTGGAACAGCAATTCGGCGTCTTGACGGTCTTGACGTTCCTGGCGATGCCAATTTTGTTGGGTTTGAGTGCTCTGCTGACGGGCTTGGGTTGCATCGGCATGGGGATTGGCATCATAGCGTTGACGACGCTGAGGATCCTTGAGAAGGGCATAGGCCGCATTGACCCTGGCAATTCGGTCATGATGGGCCAATTCATGTTGGCTGTCAGGATGGAATTGTTTGGCTAGACGCCGATAGGCTTGCTTAATTTCGGCAAGCGTAGCGGTGGGAAAGATTTCCAGCGTTTTATAGGGGTCGAAATCAATCATTGGGTTATTTTACTCAACTTCTCCGTTGCTGAACGGTTGAACGCAATACATTAGAAGATCGCTAGATCGCTTCGCTTTCATGAGGAAGGAGACGCGCTGTACTAAGATTTTCGCAGGCGCCATTGCGATCTCGTCCGTTTTTCATGAAGCGGCCTACGATACCTTTGCCGTTGGCCGATTGGGCTATTGGGGATGGGGAATAATGACGGAACAGACAGAACATCAAGTTGGCAGCAATCCGAGAGATTGGCGATGGCCATTCTGGCCTATTGTCCCGTTGTATCCCTACGGTCAGCGCCGAACGTTGCGTCAAGAAGTCATTCCCAATACCCTTTGGACCTTCGAGCAATTGCAGGGCATCCTCTACGTTGTGACGCCGATTCGCATGACGGTGGTCAAATTGCAAACGGGCGGGTTGTTGGTTTATGCCCCTGTGGCTCCCACGCCAGAATGCGTGCGGTTGGTGCGGGACTTGATCGCCCTGCACGGCGACGTGAAGTACATCATTTTGCCCACGATTTCCGGCCTGGAGCATAAGGTCTTTGTCGGACCCTTTGCTCGACAGTTTCCAACCGCCCAGGTCTATGTGGCTCCCCATCAGTGGAGCTTTCCCCTCAATCTTCCGTTGACGTGGTTGGGGCTGCCTTGCGGACGAACCCACATTCTGCCCGCCGACAGTGCCCAAGCCCCCTTTGCCGAGGATTTCGACTATACCGTTTTGGGACCCATCGATTTGGGATTAGGATCCTTTGCTGAAGTGGCTTTTTTTCATCGGCGATCGCACACCCTACTGCTCACCGACTTGCTGTTAAGCATCCCGGATCATCCGCCAGCCATTGTTCAACTGGATCCGTATCCGTTGTTATTCCATGCCCGAGACAATGCCTTAGACGAAGTCACCGATACCGAGACCAATCGCCGGAAAGGGTGGCAGCGCATCGTCTTGTTTTCGCTGTACTTTCGACCCAGTGCGCTGGCGATCGTGCCCTTCGGACAAGCCCTCCGCGATGCCCAAAAGGGGAGCGATCGCTCCAAAAAAGCATTTTGGGGGTTGTATCCGTTTTGTTGGCAATCGAGCTGGGCCTCCTCCTTTGCCGCACTGCATCATCAGGGGCGGCCATTAGTAGCGCCCATTTTGCAGACCCTCATTCTCAACCGTGCGCCGCAGTTAACCCTGGACTGGGTCTATCAAGTGGCAACATGGGATTTTCAGCGCATCCTTCCTTGCCACTTTGAGGCTCCGATTCCTGCCCGTGCCCAAGCATTGCGGTCAGCCTTTTCATTTCTGGAGAAACCCTCCTCCCGCTGTGGATCGTCTGGAGAAAGCGATGGGCTGCTCCCCGACGCAGACTTTGCCCTACTCCGCGAGTTAGATACCGAATTGACCCGACGTCGGATCACGCCCCCGGCTCGCGAAACAGTGTAAACCGGACCAAGCTGACCCACTGGCCGCTTACATTCTAGAGACAGAAGATTGACCTGGTTTGATGTGTGAAATCGTTGCAGGATGTCTGTTATCATTTGTTATCAGGATAATTTAATCAACTTTTCGGAAATTTTTACTGAACATAGGGGATCCGAACGGCCATGATTCGGTTCATGGAGCGACGTGTCTTCCTAGATAACGCGATTTAACCCGAACTTAATCACCAACTGAGGAAAGTGGGGCTGTTTTGTGACTCATAAAAAAAAGATTTTGATTGTGGATGATGAGGCGATGATTCGGCGGATTCTATCCACACGTCTCACGATGGTTGGATATGAGGTTGCCGTTGCATCGAATGGTGTCGAGGCCCTTGCCCTTTTCGAACAAGAAAAACCGGACCTCATTGTTTTAGATGTGATGATGCCGCAGCTCAACGGACTCGAAGTGTGTCAGGAGCTTCGGAAGTTTACAGATATTCCGATCATTATGCTCACCGCTTTAGGGGACGTGGCGGATCGGATCACCGGACTCCAAATGGGGGCGGACGACTACTTGCCCAAACCCTTTTCCCCGAAGGAATTGGAAGAACGGATCAATGCGATTTTGCGGCGACTGAGCGGTCCTGTGGCAGTGAGTTCGACAGAACATGCGGTACCCGGTGTCATTTTAGCTGGTCCACTGCGGATTGAAACGTATAAGCGTCAGGTTTTTCTGAACGGTAAACGGATTCAACTCACCGGCATGGAGTTTGACTTGCTCGAACTCTTGGCAAGCAATGCCGGCAAAACGGTCTCCCGGTCGGATATTCTCCAAAAAGTATGGGGTTATAGCCCCAGGCACTATGCCGATATGCGCGTGGTGGATGTTCATGTTTCGCGATTACGCTCCAAAATTGGCGATAATCCGAAGAACCCGGAGTTTATCCATACGGACTGGGGCACAGGTTATTTTTTCCAAGGCGTAACCGTGGTTTCGTCTCAGGTGGCGATCGCTTAAATGATGGGGTACCCACAAATGCCATGGCTAGACATCGGCGGTTGTGTCGCATAGAAACCGATGCCACCGATATTGGGGGCGATCGCCCCTTGGGATGCGGTTGCTCTTAGATCAAGGACACCCAAGCAGGAATATGGCTTTCCGACAATTCCATAACCTGCTGCAATTCTTCATGTTCTAAGGCTTGGAGCGCCATGGCCAAGCTTACTTGAACCAGATGGAGTCGTTGCTTGGCTTCTGGGCTGAGTTCTTCTGCGGCTTCCTCTGCACAGGTGAGGATCGCAGCCGTCATGTTGAGATTATCGACGGTTACGGCTAAGGCTTCGGCCAACAAACTGGTTAACATAATCCTCACCTGTGTATCGCTTGGTTGAACTTCTTCATCATCATCGAAGAAATTTCTGCAAATCAAAACGGCATTATTACTGAACTCGATCGGGTGTGCTGCCGCCTCAAGTTCAGCATTTACCCGGATAGACAGACTTCATGAAACTATACATTTCTGCAAACCGAGCTTGCCCTCTAGAGACCAATTCCCAATCGACCCGCCAAACTGGGTGTTAGCGGCACTAAAACCGTAATGGTGAGGAAGAGGGCCAGTAGGGCGAGGGCAGCCCTTGCATCATCGGGTTCAGTCAGTTCGTTTAAGCTGGGGCGTTCCAGGTCGCGTTGCAAAATGAGAATAATGGCAGCCCAGTAGAGGGCTAACGGGTTAACAAAAGACGCAATGCCCAAAAAGACCAAGGTCACAATCGTGGTTCGGCCCGCCACTTTCCGTCCGTAAATGGACTGGACGACGCGTCCGCCATCCAATTGGCCGGCTGGCATTAAATTCAGGGCGGTAATGACAAGTCCCATCCATCCCATCACCATTAGGGGGCTTACCCCCACCGTTGCCTCATGCAATGCATCGCCTAACACAACACGGGCCAGGGTTCCCACCAAAATCGAGCCTTGAAAGAAGATCGAAGGCACCTTAAAAAGACTGTCCGGGGTCGATAACACCAACCCTATGATGAGTAAACCGAGGGAATAGAGACCGCCTGCTGCGGGTCCAGCAAATGCAATATCAAACAACACTTTGCGACTGGGGCAGAGGGATTCAAATCGGTTCAGCGCACCAAAGGATCCTAATTGAAGGGCCGGCAAGAAAAAGGGCCAACTGAAGCGCACCCCGTGGCGACGCGCCATGACCTGATGTCCCACTTCGTGAACGATCAGAATACTAAACAGGCCAAGTCCTAGCGGGAGGGTGGCGGGGAGTCGTTCGAGATGCGCCAATAGGTCAACCTGCAACAGAAACCCGGCTGTGGCGCAACAAGTGATCAACGTAGCGACGCCTAACCCCACTGCCAAGAGGCGTTGGGTTAGGGTGCTGGGGGTCGGATCGTTGCGGTTGGGCAAGACAATAACGACGGGTTTTTCTTCAGGATTCGGAACCAAAAAGAGACGATATTGATTGCTGAGGGCCGCTTCCATTTTTTGATTCAGGGTTTGCCAAACCTGTTCCGGGTCTCCCCGAAGGTTGCCTTTGAAAATGGCACCGTCTTGATAGGGAATAGTTTCGGTTGCAAAAAAGGTATCAATCCCAAATATCCCTTTGAGGATCTGCAAATCATCGGCAGGAATGGGATGTTGATCGGACTCCGGGTTGGCTGTTTCAACGAGGGGTGGGGTAGCAGGCGAGGGGTCTGCCGCATTGGCGATCGCCGATGGCGAGGCGGTTCGGCTGGCTGAAGACGGCAGGGTTTGACTCGCAAGCGATCGCAGCCGCCGCCCCAAATAAATATAGAGGGCCACCGATCCCAAGAGTAAAAACAAAATGCCAGCCAGATTAACGGGAATGCCAGCACTCATAAGGCCAAATAAGAGGAGCCAGGGAGCCATGAGGGCCACCGACTGCAACCAAGCCAGAATGCCCAGCGTGCCCAAGGGCCGTGCCCGGTAAAACCCCCAGCCCAAAAGTCCCAGCGCTGCCAGGAGAAGCACATTGGTTGTCAGGTCAGTCATTTGCGAGTGCTCCGATTTGCAGGTTTCTGTCAGAGGTCAGGACACAGGACCATGGGTCTGCTGTAGTGCGCCTTCCTTAGTTTTGCATTAAACAGGTGTTGCGGGTGTGCCTTTTCAGCCGTTTCTGCAAAGTAGATCTAGACAGACCTAGATTTTTACTCTATGATGTGTAGTTGCTGCCAAAAGCGGATACTGAGTCATTCACCTATAGATTCAAGTCCCGGCACACATTAGGCAAGGGTTAGCGCCTAAACAGTCGCTTTTCTTGTGCGTGCAGTTGTTATCTAGCCTAATCGCAGACGATCATCGTGTCCTTTCTCTCTCCGCAGAGAAATGATGCTCTCGTCTGTTATAAACCTGTTGAGGCGAGCCGAAATCGGGGTTAAGGACAATAACCCATCGGCTTCCCTGGACCGTCTTCAAGGGAGCATACGCATCGTGTCTGTCGGTATTTTAGGAACAAAACTGGGCATGACCCAGATTTTTGACGAGAAAGGGCGCTCCGTGCCCGTAACGGTGGTTCAGGCTGGTCCTTGTCCCGTTACGCAGATCAAAACCACCCAAACCGATGGGTACAGTGCCATTCAAATTGCCTATGGCGAAGTGAAGGAAAAAGCCCTGAGTCAGCCCGAATTGGGACACTTGAAAAAATCGTCTTCTGCGCCGATGCGCCATTTACGCGAGTATCGCTTTGACGATGTTAGCGGCTTTGAATTAGGACAACAGATTGCCGTAGATCGCTTTGAGCCGGGACAAGTGGTGGATGTCACAGGAACCAGTACCGGGCGAGGCTTTGCTGGATACCAGAAGCGCCATAACTTCAAGCGCGGTCCCATGGCCCACGGTTCCAAAAATCACCGGCTGCCCGGTTCGACAGGTGCGGGGACAACCCCCGGTCGTGTCTTTCCCGGCAAGCGGATGGCAGGTCGTCTGGGCGGATCGCAAGTGACGGTGCGGAAGCTACACATTGTTAAAGTCGATGTCGAGCGCAACCTCTTGCTGATTCATGGTGCACTCCCCGGCAAGGCGGGCACTCTGCTCAATATTCGTCCAGCCACCATTGTTGGCCGTGCTTAAGAATTGCACCCCTACGCCCAAAAGCTTTATAAGTCTGCTGAGAATCAAGAATGGTTAACTGTGTCGTCCGCGATTGGCAAGGAAATGAGTCAGGTCAAACCTCTTTTGACCTGAAGGTAGCCCATGAAGACAATGCTGCCCATGTTGTGCACCGTGCCCTGATTCGTCAACTGGCCAACCAGCGTCAAGGCACTGCCTCGACCAAGACCCGTGCAGAGGTCAGAGGTGGTGGGCGCAAGCCTTGGCGACAAAAGGGAACCGGTCGGGCTCGGGCTGGATCGATTCGTTCGCCCCTCTGGCGGGGTGGTGGGGTCAGCTTTGGCCCCAAGCCCAGGGACTATACCCTCAAAATGAACCGGAAGGAACGGCGTTTGGCGTTGACAACTGCGTTGTCGAGTCGTGCCGAAAACTTGATTGTGGTGGCCGATTTTGGCGATCAGCTGACCCGCCCCAAAACCAAGGAAGTGGTGGGGGCCCTATCCCGTTGGGGCGTCCAACCCGACTCCCGCGTCTTAATGATTGTGGCGGAAAAAGACGAGTCGGTTTATCTGTCGGTGCGCAACATCGCTGCGGTTAAGCTGATTCTTGCCCCCAATCTCAATATTTTCGACATCCTCGCAGCGGATCACATTGTGGCCACCCAATCTGCGATCGCCAAAATTCAGGAGGTTTTCGGTGAGTAAGCTCGTTTCTACGTCCTTAGCGGACATTGTGCGTCGCCCCCTTGTGACCGAAAAAGCCGTTCAACTGCTGGAAAACAACCAGTACTGTTTTGAAGTGGATCCGCGAGCCAATAAACCGGAAATCAAGGCGGCGATCGAAGCCCTATTTGAGGTGAAGGTGGTCGGCATCAGCACCCAGAATCCACCTCGGAAAAAGCGTCGTGTGGGCAAATTTGCTGGGTTTCGCTCGCAATACAAGCGAGCCGTCGTGACCCTATCCCCCGGAGACTCGATTACGTTATTCCCTGACGTTTAACCTTGTGTTTCTTGTTCATTTGCAGTTTTTGAAGACGAGAGTGTCTTAAAACAATGGGTATACGTTCTTACCGACCCTACACACCGGGTACACGTCAAAAGACCATTTCCGACTTCGCCGAGATTACCACCGATAGTCCGGAAAAGTCCTTGGTGTTTTCCAAACACCGTGCCAAAGGACGCAACAATCGGGGCATCATTACCAGTCGTCGTCGCGGCGGCGGGCACAAGCGGTTGTATCGGATGATCGACTTCAACCGCGACAAATATGGGGTTCCGGGCAAAGTGGTGTCCGTTGAATACGACCCCAACCGGAACGCCCGGATTTCCTTGGTGCATTATCAAGATGGCGAAAAGCGCTATATTTTGCATCCGCGCAATTTGCCCGTGGGCACCGTCATTAACTCTGGCCCGGATTCGGCCATTGAAGTGGGGAATGCCCTGCCCCTTGAAAAAATTCCATTGGGGACCGATGTTCACAACGTAGAAATGGTTCCGGGGAAAGGCGCTCAAATGGTACGGGCGGCAGGAGCCATGGCCCAGGTCGTGGCCAAAGAAGGCAAGATGGTCACCCTGAAGCTCCCGTCTGGGGAAGTGCGCATGTTCCGCAAGGAATGTTATGCCACCATCGGTCAGGTGGGCAACGTCGAATCCAATAACATTAGCATCGGTAAAGCGGGACGCAATCGCTGGAAGGCTCGTCGCCCCAAAGTGAGAGGGTCTGTAATGAACCCGGTGGATCACCCCCATGGCGGTGGAGAAGGCCGTGCGCCCATTGGTCGCAGCGGTCCTGTAACGCCTTGGGGTAAGCCCGCTCTGGGTTACAAAACCCGGAAAAAGAAAAAGCAAAGCAATGCGTTGATTGTGCGGCGGCGGCGACGGTCCTCGAAGCGCGGTCGCGGCGGTCGTTCTTCTTAAGGTTTGCCAGGGTTTGTCAAATTGGGCGGATACCGTCCGAGATGACGCCCGTTTTATTGTCCAGCAAGTTGTTTCATTGAACGAATTATGGGTCGCTCTCTAAAGAAAGGTCCGTTTGTTGCCGACCACCTGATGAAAAAGGTGGAACGCCTGAATGACAAAGGCGAAAAGCAGGTGATCAAAACCTGGTCCCGTGCCTCCACAATCATCCCCGATATGATTGGGCATACCATTGCGGTTCACAATGGTCGGCAGCATGTCCCGGTTTACGTGACCGAACAGATGGTTGGACACAAACTCGGTGAATTTGCCCCGACGCGGACTTTTAGAAGTCATGCCAAAGGCGATAAAAAGGGTCGGATGTAGGGCAAGGTTATGACGACGAAGAACTTAAAAGAATTAGATGGGGCGTTTGCCTCGGCTCGCTTTGTCCGCATGTCTCCGCGCAAAGTTCGTCGCGTTCTCGACCAAATTCGAGGCCGGTCCTACCGGGAAGCGTTGATCTTACTGGAGTTCATGCCCTATAAGTCCTGTGATCCGATTCTCAAGGTTTTGCGCTCAGCAGCTGCGAACGCAGAACATAACCAAGGGTTAGATCGGGCGGCACTGGTGGTGAGTCTCGCCTATGCCGATCAAGGGCCAAGTCTCAGACGCTTTCGCCCACGGGCCCAGGGGCGCGCCTTTCAAATTCGGAAGCCGACGTGTCACATCACCATTGGCGTTAGTCCAGATTTGGCTGATGCATAAAATGGCTCCATTTAGCTCACTGCCGATTATTTGTTAGAGGACGTACGTGTGGGACAGAAGATTCATCCAACTGGGTTTCGTTTAGGGATTACCCAAGAGCATCGCTCTCGCTGGTACGCGGATTCCAATCGTTACCCCGAACTGTTGCAAGAAGATTTCCGCATTCGCAAATATGTTTACAAAAATCTAAGCAATGCCGGTATTGCGGGCATTCGGATTGAACGCAAAGCGGATCAAATCGATCTTGAACTCAGAACGGCTCGCCCTGGCGTGGTCGTCGGTCGCGGCGGCAGTGGCATTGAGTCCCTCCGCATCGGTCTCCAGAAAGATCTCGGTGGAGATCGCCCCATTCGCATCAATGTGATCGAAGTGGCACGGGTGGATGCTGAAGCCAGTTTAATTGCCGAGTACATTGCCCAGCAATTGGAGCGACGGGTGTCCTTCCGGCGGGTGGTGCGTCAAACCATCCAACGGGCACAGCGAGCGGGCATCGAAGGGATCAAAATTCAGGTAGCCGGACGATTAAACGGCGCTGAAATTGCCCGGAGCGAATGGACCCGTGAAGGTCGGGTGCCGTTGCATACCCTGCGGGCCGATATCGACTATGCCTACCATACCGCCAGTACGGTGTACGGCATTTTGGGCATTAAGGTGTGGGTCTTTAAGGGCGAAATTATCCCCGGATCGGAAGAACCTGCTCCAGCTCGCGAAGCTCAGCCGAGACGACGCCAACAAAAACGACGCCAACAATTTGAAGATCGTTCAGAACAGCAGGCCGGATAGGCGTCTGTGCGCTGGCCAAGCCCATTTAGTTCTAGTCCATTCCCATAGTTGTCGATCATGCTAAGTCCCAGAAGAACAAAATACCGGAAGCAGCAACGGGGCCGAATGAAAGGTCAAGCGACCCGTGGTAGCACGCTTAATTTTGGAGAATTCGGTTTGCAGGCACTGGAGCCGTCCTGGATTACGTCTCGGCAAATTGAAGCCGGTCGTCGTGCAATGACGCGCTACATTCGGCGGGGCGGCAAAATATGGATTCGCATTTTTCCCGACAAACCCGTCACCATGCGTCCTGCCGAAACCCGTATGGGTTCTGGGAAAGGCGCGCCCGAATACTGGGTAGCCGTGGTCAAACCGGGTCGCATTATGTATGAAATTGCCGGCGTCACTGAAGAGATTGCCCGCGAGGCCATGCGGCTGGCTGCCTACAAAATGCCCATCAAGACGAAATTTATCATGCGCGAAGCGGAGGAGTCTGTAGACCATGGCACTGTCCAAGATGAGTGAACTGAGAACCCTCAGTTCCGAAGAAATTGAGACCCGAATTGATGAGCTGAAACGGGAATTGTTTAACTTACGCTTTCAATCAGCCACACGGCAAACGGTTCAGCCTCACCAATTCAAGCATGTGCGTCACACCTTGGCACAGTTGATGACCTTGCAGCGAGAGCGAGAGCTAGCGCAGTAATTAACTTTTGATCCCGGTACTAGGAGTTTGCGCCAATGGCGGTAAAAGAACGAGTGGGCACAGTCGTCAGCGACAAAATGGATAAAACCGTGGTTGTTGCGGTTGAAAATAGAGCCCCCCATCCCAAATACGGCAAGATTATTGTAAAAACGCGTCGATATAAAGCCCATGACGAGGAAAATTCTTGTCATGCCGGAGACCGTGTCCGCATTCGCGAGACCCGTCCCCTCAGTCGCACGAAGCGTTGGATCGTTGCCGAAATTCTCTCAAGCGCTACCCCAGCCTAGGTATTACGGTCATGATTCAGCAAGAAACCTATCTCAATGTCGCTGATAACAGCGGGGCTAAAAAGTTACTGTGCATTCGCATTTTGGGCGGCGGAAACCGTCGTTATGGCGGTGTGGGCGATGTGATTATCGCGACCGTCAAAGACGCCACGCCGAACATGCCCGTCAAAAAGTCTGATGTGGTTCGTGCGGTGATTGTTCGCACGCGCAAGACCATTCGTCGCGACAGCGGCATGAGTATTCGCTTTGACGACAATGCAGCGGTTCTCATCAATGCCGATGGCAACCCCAGAGGCACCCGTGTCTTTGGTCCGGTGGCACGGGAATTGCGCGATAAGAGTTTCACCAAAATCGTTTCTCTGGCACCGGAGGTCCTCTAATGGCGAAATCTCAATCCTCTAAGCAAGGACCAACGCAGTCCAAGATGCATGTCAAGAAGGGCGATACGGTTCAGGTGATTACCGGTAAGGACAAGGCCAAGGTGGGCGAAATCCTCAAGGTTATTCCCAAAAAGAGCATGGTGATTGTCAAGGGCGTGAATATTAAAACCAAACATGTCAAGCCTCAAAAAGAAGGCGAGACAGGTCAAATTCAAACCCTTGAATATCCTATCCATAGCTCCAATGTCATGCTCTATTCCACCCGGCAAAATGTGGCAAGCCGTGTTTGCTACACCTACGACGAAGCGGGCCGCAAGGTTCGCAAGTTGAAGAAAACGGGCGAAATCATTGACTAGTTCACTGAAAACTGGTAACGCAACACTTAACATTTTCCTTCCCTGACGAAGACCAGGGCACCCCAGGAGTTAACCCCATGACCATCCGTTTGAAGCAGTTGTATCAAGAGACCGCAGTCCCCAAGCTGCGCGAACAGTTTAATTATCAAAATGTGCATGAAGTGCCCAAGGTTTTAAAGGTGACCGTCAATCGCGGTTTGGGGGAAGCAGCCCAAAATGCAAAGGCGCTGGAAAATACCCTCAATGAAATTGCTGTGATTACGGGTCAACGGCCTGTGGTCACCCGCGCGAAGAAGGCGATCGCCGGGTTCAAAATTCGGCAAGGGATGCCCGTTGGGGTGATGGTTACCCTGCGGCGCGATCGCATGTATGCCTTCCTAGATCGGCTGGTCAACCTTGCTTTGCCGCGTATTCGAGACTTTCGGGGTGTGAACCCCAAGAGCTTCGATGGTCGAGGCAACTACACCCTGGGTGTGCGCGAGCAGCTCATTTTCCCCGAAATTAGCTACGACAGAATCGATCAAATTCGAGGGATGGATATTTCTATCATTACGACAGCCAGGACGGATGAAGAAGGGCGCGCTTTATTGAAGGCGCTAGGGATGCCATTCCGTGATAGCTAATGTATTTCTGAGGGGGCGGTTCATTAAGGAGTAACTATGGCGGCAAATGACACAATTGGCGATATGTTGACGCGCATTCGCAACGCGAATCTAGCTCGGCACCAAACAACACAAGTTCCTTCCACCAAGATGACCCGCAGCGTGGCGACCGTCTTAAAGGCTGAAGGATACATCACGGATTTTGAAGAAGCAGGCGAAGGCGTGAAGCGGACCCTTGTCGTGACGCTGAAATACCGGGGCCGAAACCGTCAACCCATTATCAACACCTTAAAACGGGTGAGCAAGCCGGGACTGCGGGTGTATTCCAATCGGCGAGAGCTGCCTCGGGTACTGGGCGGCATTGGCATCGCCATTATCTCAACCTCAAGCGGCATTATGACGGATCGCGAGGCACGCCGAACCGGATTAGGTGGCGAAGTACTCTGCTACGTCTGGTAAGCTCGCACCCCAAGAATGAATTGACACGGAGTATTGAGATGTCTCGTATTGGTAAACGCCCTATTTTGCTTCCAGACAAAGTGACCGTTACGCTTGAGGGGCAAACCGTAAAGGTTCAAGGCCCGAAAGGGCAACTGTCCCGGTCTTTGGTGCCGGAAGTGTCCATTGAACAAGACAACGGCACCCTTTTGGTCAAACGCCGTAATGAGTCTCGTATTGCCCGCCAGCGTCACGGTCTTTCGCGAACCCTCGTCGCTAACATGGTTGAGGGGGTATCCCAAGGATTCCAGAAGCGTCTTGAAATTCAAGGGGTGGGGTATCGTGCTCAAGTCCAAGGTCGAAACCTCATTTTAAGCGTTGGCTATAGCCATCAGGTCACGATTGAGCCGCCGGAAGGGATACAGTTGGCGGTTGAGAACAATACCAATGTTCTCGTGAGCGGGATTGACAAAGAAATTGTTGGCAATATTGCCGCGCAAATTCGGGCAGTGAGGCCGCCAGAGCCTTATAAGGGCAAAGGGATTCGATATTCAGGCGAGTTTGTCCGCCGTAAGGTCGGTAAGGCAGGTAAGAAATAATGAAAACGACTCGTAAAGAAGCGACGCAAGCTCGTCATCAGCGGGTTCGACGGAAAGTTGGCGGAACGCCAGAACGGCCCCGGCTGGCCGTATTTCGGTCGAATCAACATATTTATGCCCAAGTGATTGACGATGTGGGCCAAAATACCCTGGCCTCTGCCTCTACCCTAGAAGCAGATGTAAAGGCAAAATTGTCCTCTGGTGCAACGTGCACTGCTTCTGAGGAAGTGGGCAAATTGGTCGCGGAACGGGCCTTAAAAATAGGGATTAGCAGCGTTGTGTTTGACCGAGGCGGGAACCTGTACCACGGGCGGGTCAAGGCATTGGCAGAAGCTGCTCGGGCTGCAGGGTTAGAATTTTAACACTGGGTATAACAATGGCAAATCGTCGTAAAAGTAACCGAAACCGAGAAAAAGAAAGCAACTGGCAGGAACGGGTGGTACAAATTCGCCGTGTTTCTAAAGTGGTCAAGGGCGGTAAAAAACTCAGCTTCCGAGCCATTGTGGTAGTCGGAAATGAGCGGGGGCAAGTTGGGGTAGGCGTCGGCAAAGCCAGCGATGTGATCGGTGCAGTCCGCAAGGGCGTCGCCGATGGCAAAAAGCAACTGGTCGATGTGCCGTTAACCAAGGCCAACTCCATTCCCCATCCCATCCAAGGTCGCGGCGGTGCAGCCAAAGTCATGCTCCGACCCGCAGCACCGGGAACTGGAGTGATTGCCGGGGGTGCCGTGCGGACCGTCCTAGAATTAGCCGGGGTCAAAAATGTCCTCGCGAAGCAATTGGGATCTGACAACCCGCTTAACAACGCTCGGGCGGCTGTGAATGCGTTGGATTTACTGCGAACCTTTGCAGAAGTTGCCGAAGAACGCGGTCTTGCTGTTGAACAACTCTATGGTTAGGTTGAGCCCGAATTCGGGTTCCGTTGGGTGTCAGTTGCGTCTTGAGCCGTTACTGGCACTTCCTGCGTGTTTACCGTCAAATCGTTTCTGGGACTATCACTTATGAGATTAGAAGACGTACTGCCTAAAGAGGGATCGCAACATCGCCCCCGTCGCGTGGGTCGAGGCATTGCGGCAGGTCAAGGCGCAAGCTGCGGGTTCGGGATGCGCGGGCAAAAGTCGCGCTCCGGTCGCCCCACCCGACCTGGATTTGAAGGGGGGCAAAATCCCCTTTATCGTCGGGTACCTAAGCTAAAGCACTTTCCGTTGGTCAATCCCAAGCATTTCACGATCCTGAATGTCGAGAAATTGAACGATCTGGCTGCGAATACAGAGGTTTCCCTGGACTCGCTGCTGGCCGCTGGAATTTTAACGGCGCAGAAGGGACCGCTGAAGGTCTTGGGCAATGGCGAGTTGACCGTTGCACTGAAAGTGAAGGCCGCTGCTGCAACCCAATCGGCGATCGCTAAAATAGAAGCGGCTGGGGGCAGCATTGAGCTGGTCCCATAAGGCATCTTGATGCGGATGCGGATTGAAAATGGCTGCAGTTCACACAAAAGAGGTTAACCATCCATGGTTGTCAGTCGAGGGAAAACACCATCAGCCCAAGAAACCTTTGCACAAATGGCCCAGGCGGCGGGTTTGCGCAGTCGGGTTCTGGTGACCATCGGTCTCCTGATTTTTATTCGTTTAGGGGTTTATTTGCCGATCCCTGGCATCAATCGGGCGGTATTTGCCGAGATTGTGCAGAGCAACCAATTTCTGGGTGTGCTGAACTTTTTGTCGGGTCGGGGCTTGTAGACCTTGGGGCTATTCGCCCTCGGGATTCTGCCCTATATCAACGCCTCGATCATTATGCAGTTGTTGACTGCCGCGTTACCGTCCCTAGAGCGCCTGCAAAAAGATGAAGGGGAAGCAGGTCGCCGCAAGATTTCCCAATTCACTCGCTATGTGGCCTTGGGTTGGGCCATTATTCAGAGCATCGGTTTTGCGATCTTTGTGAACTCGGCTCCGAATGTGGCGCAAAGCCCCGGTCCTTGGTTTATTGCGCAAATGGTCCTGGCGTTAACAGCGGGGTCCATGTT
>JBAVRC010000824.1:0-1889 GCA_049694615.1 Thermosynechococcaceae cyanobacterium
CGGCTTAACCAGTACAAATGCGATAGTTGCTGAACTGGTCAAGAATTGGGCTTCTCCTGCGGGTGCGATCGCCTTCCCTTTGTTGACATGAAGCAAAATAATGCAGAATTGCCAAACCTGAGTTAAATCTTTATCTTTCGTAAACACAACCGAACAACGCTGTTGCAGCGGACTACCAAGGTTCACTGATGGCGATGCCAAGACGATTTACAGCCGCTGAACAACAACGTTAGACCTTAGTACTTACGAAATTGATTGGCTATGTCCGAACAAGATGATTCCCCAAAAAATTTAGATGCTGTTTTTAGGGAGAGAGAGCAAGTTCTTAAAGAAAAGGAACTTGCTCTTAGAGAGAAAGACATAGAGGCTAAAATAAAGCTTGAAAAGCGAGGTTTATGGTTTACTTCACCATTGCTAATTGGTGCTATAACCGCGATTTCTGGTTTGATTGGCACTGGAATTGGAGCAGTTCTTCAAGGCTATTCCAGCTCCACCTTAGAAAGACAGAAGTTTGAGTTTGCCTTGATTCAAAAAGCGTTGCAAGCACCGACTCAAAACGAGCAAGCAAAGCAATTACTGTTTCTAATAAATTCTGGTGTCATTATAAGTTTGGATGGCAGTAAATTAAGAAACATAGCAGAAAATAATCCCTCACAACTTCCTGGTCTTGTAACAGTTGTACCTAATGCTAGGGTATTCTTGCTCGCAGGAACAAATGGTAAAACTAAAATGTTCAATAACTTCCAATCTGAGTTAGTAAAAGCAGGGTTTAATGTGCTTGGTGCAGAACAGATAGAAGATGATAGTAGACCAACTGAACCAGAGGTTAGATACTTTAACTCTTCTGATGAACAGCAAGCCGATATAGTAGTTAAGTTTGTGCGCTCACGTTTGTTGAATCAAGCAATTCCAGCTAAATATTATAATGATCCTAGTGCTAAACCAGGCTATGTTGAGATTTGGCTTGGTCGGTAAAGGTCTAACAATGCCCATGCACGCCGACCACCGAAAGTTGATCAATTCAATGCAAATATTAGCTGTTGTAGATAGTTCAAATAATTTATAGGAGAAAAATCATGGAATTAATAGGGACTGTGTTTCAAGGAAGTGGCAAGTATGGAGATTTTGGTTGGATGATTGAGCAACCAGAATTTAATGATTCACTATTTATTTTTAACGATAATGAGGAACAATTCCTAGCACATTTAAATGATCCAGAATCTTCCATAGGATGCTCTCCTGGTGGAGGCAATGCAGTTATTAGACCCTATCAATGTCAGAATCCTCCGAGAGCTTCAGGCATTCCAACAGGAAGTAAGGGCATCGGATATACTCAACTAACGCATGACTCAGCAATAATCATCGATAGATCAATTGAGGTAATTGATTCCCTTCTCTCTACAGAACTATATTATCAAGTTTTTTATAGTTCAATCCATGAAAATGGGCCACTTGGGACAGGAACATTTAAAGTTTGTGATGATATAAGGGCTTATATATTAAAGCAATTGAGAATGCTGATGTACGAATAAATTCTTGCTATTTGAATCTATCGTATTAGTCAGCAAACTGCCCTACTACAAACGCCTTCAGTCGCTCGGTATCCTTGCCCCGATTGTGCCATTTCGGGGAGTCCACACCAATCTCTTGATGGTAATCCCAAAGCTCGTTCTGGTAGGCGTCAAAGAAATCCTTAGCCGCCCGTCGATGGATCCCAAAGACTGTTTCCAAAAGCCCTGGATTGATCACAAAAGATTCTGAAGGGTAGAGCCGATTCCAATCCTTAATGGCCATAACGATCGCCTCCGCCCTTCTGAACGCCTTCCCCACTTTTGGCCCACGAGTTTTTGCCCCATCCGCCACCGACTGGGAAACGATCGCCCCCTGCT
>JBAVRC010000825.1:0-2105 GCA_049694615.1 Thermosynechococcaceae cyanobacterium
CGTCAATAGCGAGCAACGGATGGGAGAAGCGATCGAGGCGAGACGGGCTTTGTACAAGGGCAAGACGGTGGTCTCTGTCTCCGCCGCCATATGGTTGTACCGCGAGAATGCCCGCCAGTTGACCCACGACTTTGGCGCATTGCAAGATGCCTTGCAAGCCACGCTCTCCGAACGCTGCTGGGAACGAACCTTCGCCTTTTGGTGCCAATCTCAACCCTGGTGTGCCACGCCGTTGTTCTTCAAACCCTATCGCAAAACGGTTCTGTTCCAGAGCGATGAAGCGCCCGGTTACGCCCAACTGCTGAAACCGCGCACCTTGGATAAGTTGGGTATCCACTTCCTGAGCAAGCAATTCAAAAGTCCCCTGTACCTCGATCTATTCGAGTCGTTATCGCACTTGGCCGTATTTGCCACAACGCGGGGCGGCAAATCGGTGCTGTTGGCCGACATCATCCTCAACTTCTTCTATCGCAACATCCCCGTGGTCGCCTTCGACTTTCCCAAACCCACGGATGGTACGTCCACCTTTCACGATTTAGTCAGGATTTTGGCCAAACTGGGTGCAAAAGCCGCCTACTACGACACGCGCAAGGAATGTTTCAACATCATCGGCATTCCCAAGCTGGACGGGATGAAAGAAGAAGGGATTCGGCGACAACAAATCATTGCCTTCCATATCCGAGCGATTCTCATTATTGTCTTGGGCGAACTCAATGACCCCTTACTGGTCAAACGTTGCACGTCTTTGGTCACCCGCAGCTATAAAGACTTTCAGCATGACCCAGATATCCAGTCGCGCTATCGATTGGCCCAATCGGCCCAACGGGGAACCCCCGACTATAACCATGTCCCAACACTCTGGGACTACCTCGCCTTTGCCGAACAGTGGTTTAACGCCTATCGCCAGAGCGAAACCCTTTCCGATATCGATATCCGGGCCATCTCCCTCATCTGCGAAGAATTGCGTTCGACCTTAGAGGGGGAATACGGCAACGCGATCGCCCAACCGACGACTTTCGACCCGGACGTGAAACTGCTGATCTTTGCCCTGCGCGAACTGGACGATCCCAACGAAGCAGCGGTGATGGCATTGTCGGCTTATTCAGCCCTGTTAAGTCGTGCTTTGTCGTCGCCGGATTGTGCCTTCATCATCGACGAAACGCCGATCTTGTTTGAGTTTGAGGCCATCTCGCGGATCGTGGGCAGACTCTGTGCCAACGGACTCAAGTTTGGCTGTCGGGTGGTGTTGTCGGGTCAAACGGCCACCGCCATTACCCAATCGAAATCGGGGGACAAGATCATGGAGACGGTGTTGACCAAGATGGTGGGCTACATCTCCTCTCAAGCCATTCCCAGTTTTGAACGGATTGGGTTTCGCCGCGACTTGGTGAGCGAATACACAACCCGTCGCCCGGATCCGGTGCGTCTTGCGTCCCAATGGTTGATCCGACGCGGGGACGACCAAATCGAAGCCGAATATATTCCTAGCGAGTTGATGTTGGCGTTGGTGGCCAACAATCCTGCTGAACAAGAGGCCCGAGACCGCATCATGCAGCGGTTCGATGACCCCCTAGCCGGAATTTCGGCCTTCTCCGAACTCTATGCCCATGCCATGCGCAATGGCATTCCCATGCAAGAAATCGGGCGATCTTTACAGCCGACAAAATCCACTCAATCGTCCAAGACCGTTGCTGCTTGAGGACATCCCCATGCATTTAGCCCTAAAGCCAAAAACCAAAACTCAACCTAGAAAGAGGCGAAAACCCCTGGTTGCAATCGCCGCTACCGTCATCCTGGCCGCGATGCCGTTGAGTGCCAAAGCCTTCGACTTCAGCTTTCTGAACGATATCCTCGCTCAACTGGATGAAGTGTTTGGGATCGATTCTGGTCAATGGTTGCAAGAAGCGATCGATGTCGTCAACCAAATTTCCGGTTCCCACTCCGGCAACTTCGACCTCGACAGTCTGCTGAACGAATTGATGAAGGAAATCCAAGGCGAAATGGGCCTGCCGGATCCAACCGAAATCGGTACCACCGATAGCGGCAATACCCAACGCAATGAAGAGGTGGGTATTCCCAGCGATGTGAAATACCCAGAACAGGCG
>JBAVRC010000826.1:0-5369 GCA_049694615.1 Thermosynechococcaceae cyanobacterium
TTTGTCGCGAAAACCAAAATTCCCTAACGGAGAGAATGGCTGAGTGGCCTTTTTCTCGGTACGCCCAAACCCAAAGTGTGGGGCTGGTTTCAAAGTTCCACACTTTGGATTTAAGCTGCCCAATTCAATTGAATCGGTTCAATGTGTTGAAGTGCCAGCCCCTCGGCAAAAATCTGATCGATGGGCAACATCCGACCCTCTGTCGTCATAAAGCGATGTTCCGGTGTGGCACAAATCTGCGTGCCATTGTCCAATTCGTATTCAAATATTTCACGTTGTCCGCGATGGTGCCATTGTCGAATCGGTTGACTATAGGCATACCCTTGGGGATTAACTGAAAACACCTGACAATCTAGTTGTTCTTCAACAATTTGACGGATCGGTAGCCAACCGTACTCAACGGTGAGCACCACTGTATCGCCGCTCAAGCAATATTCGGCAAACAGCACCATCTGGTCGAACAATTCAGTAGCGACTGTGTGAGTTACCCCATTTTTGGCCGCGCCGTCCACAAAAATCTCGCGGTGCTTTTGCATTTCGGAGACTTTCTTTTTCCCCATGGCCCGCCGCAACAAGTCGGCTTGCCCCAAAGAATACCCGGCCAACTCTTGAGCAATTTTCATGATTTGCTCTTGATAGACCATGATACCGTAGGTCTCATTCAGGATGGGTTCCAGAATTTGATGTTGGTATTCAATTTGCTCGCGACCGTGTTTGCGGTTGATGAACTTGGGAATCAGTCCTGCATCCAATGGTCCCGGACGATAGAGGGCCAAAATCGAGGAAATATCCTCTAGGTTGGAAGGCTTGAGATCTCGCACCACCTGACGCATCCCGGACGACTCTAGCTGAAAAATGCCTTCGAGTTCGCCTTTGGCCAATAGTTGATAGGTGTTGGGGTCATCCATCGGCAAATCATCGACATCGATGGCTTGTTTGCGGTTCTGTTGAATCAAATCCGCTGTTTTCTGAATCATGGTCAGATTTTTCAGGACCAAGAAGTCCATTTTTAAGAGACCCAGGGACTCTAAATCTTCCATGAAATATTGGGTGATCACAGACCCATCGTTATTGCGTTGTAAGGGCACCACCTGATCGATGGGATCTGCCGCAATCACCACCCCCGCCGCATGGACCCCAAAGGTTTTGTTGGTGCCTTCAATGCGAATGGCCATATCCAGCCAGCGGCGTACATTTGGGTCCGTGTCGTATTTCTCCTTAAATTCTGGGGCGGGGGTTTGGTCGGAGATCATGACCTTCAGTTTGGCGGGTTTACCCCGTGCCACCGGAATCAACTTGGCCATGCGATCCGCATCGCCGTAGGGAATATTTAGCACCCTTGCCACATCCTTGAGCACCGCTTTGGAGGTCATGCGGTTGAAGGTAATGATTTGGGCTACCCGGTCTTCGCCATATTTTTCGGTGACGTATTGAATGAGTTGGTCCCGCTTGTCAATGCAAAAATCCGTGTCGATATCCTGCATGGACTTGCGTTCCGGGTTCAAGAAGCGCTCGAACAAGAGACCGTGATGAACCGGATCGATGTTGGTGATGTGCAGGGCATAGGCCACCAACGATCCTGCTGCCGATCCGCGCCCCGGACCGACCGGAATGCCATGATCGCGGGCGTATTTGATGTAGTCCCACACCACCAGAAAATAGGTGGAGTAGCCCATTTGTTCGAGCATTTGCAGCTCATATTCCAAACGGGCTTTATAGGTGTCGTTAATGTCGGCCCGTGAACTCACCCCAAACCGTTCTTGTAACCCCAACCAGGTAATTTCTTCCATGTAGGTTTCGGGGGTGTATCCCTCCGGGACCGGATAGGCCGGACTTTGGGGGTCTCGAAAAATATCGTAGGGTTCAACTTTGGCGGCAACGGTTAGGGTATTGGCGATCGCCTCCTGGATCACCTCCTCCGGCAAATGGTCGCGGAACAGTTGGGCCATTTCCTCGGCAGACTTCAGATATTCGGTGCCACTGTAGCGGAGGCGTTTGTCTTCGGTAATCAGTTTTCCGGTTTGGATGCAGAGTAGGGCATCGTGGGCTTCCACGTCATAGCAGGAAATAAAATGGGAGTCGTTGGTGGCGATGAGTTGAATGTCGAGTTCGTGGGCGATGCGGACAATTTCCACATTCACCACCCGATCTTCCTGGGATCCATGGTCCTGGATTTCTAGATAATAGTCCTCGCCAAAGAGATCCTTGTACCACCGCGCAATGCGACGGGCAATTTCCGGTTTGCCCTGCATGATGGCCTGGGGCACTTCCCCTCCTAAACAGGCACTGGTCACAATTAACCCTTCATGGTATTGCTCCAGCAAGTCTTTGTTGATGCAGGGCCGCGCAAAAATGCCCTTGCCTTGGACCCCTTGCAGGTTGGAGATCGTGGTTAACTTCACCAGATTGCGATAGCCCTGGGTGTTTTTAGCGAGGACGACCTGGTGATAGCGGGGACGCCGTTCTTGCAGGGTAATGTCCCCGTTGATGATGTACATTTCGTTGCCGATGATGGGCTTGAGGTCTTTGCTTTTACAAGCTTTCAACAGCCCCACGGCCCCATACATCACGCCGTGATCGGTCAGGGCGATCGCAGGCATCCCCAATTCCACAGCACGGGTGACCAGATCATTGAGCTGACTGGCCCCATCTAACATGCTGTAGTCGCTATGGATATGTAACCCAACAAAAGACATGCGATCGCTCCTCAAACGTGATCTCTAGCTTAATGGGACTCGGCCACTGGTTCCGGGAGATTCACCAACATGGGCAATTCCAGCGGCGGCAAGGGACCTTGCACCAGATTCGCCACAGCGGGTAAATCTGAGGCTGAGCCGCACAGCAACAGGCGATCGCCCTCGGTCAAAACCGTATCACCGGTGGGGAAACGGATCAACTCGCCTTTATGGCGCAGGGCTTGAATTTGGACCCGATATTGTTGGTTGGCATTCAATCGGCTCAAGGGTTGGCCGCAACTGGGACTACTGGCTTGCACCATCACCCATTGGCAAGAGGCATCGGCAATGGGTTCGGCCACATCTCAATCTGCCAGATCCTTAAAGGCAGTCATTTCTTCCGGTTGGCCGACCAGTAAGAGGCGATCGCCCAACTGCAACACCGTCGTGGGGTCGGGATAATCCAACTCCTCTCCAGAGGTGCGACGGATGGCCATGAGGGCCACCCCCGTCAGTCGGCGGCAATCTGTTTCGGCAAGGCTCATGCCCAAAAGGGGCGAATTGTCCGGCAGGGTATACCATTTGTTGTTTTGCTCTTGGGCAATAATCCGCACCTCGCGCTGTACCGCAAAGGATGAGCGTTCGGTGCGAAAGTCGGTGTAGCGTCCTTCGCGAATCACCCCCAACTGGGTTTGGATGTCGGATTTTTCCAGCCCCAAGCGATTCAATAAATGGGCCGACAACTCCAAACTGGCCTCAAATTCTGGTTGCACCACCTCGGTCGCCCCCAGTTGGTACAGCAACTCCAAGTCCTTGTCTTGGTTGGCCCGTACCACAATGTCCAAATCGGGGGAAAATTCCAGCGATCGCTTTAAGCAGAGTCGGGTACTCATGGCACTGGGCAGGGCCACCGCCATGCCCCTCGCCCGTCCCGCTTGCGCCTTTTCTAATATCTGAGGGCTGGCTGCATCCCCATAGACATAGGGAATATTTTCTTCGCGCAGTTGCTGAATGGCGCTTTCCGACTGATCGATGACCACCACCGGATAGCGATAGCCCTGTAATACCTTGACAATACTGCGACCCGTCTGACCATAACCACAGACAATGATGTGATTTTGGTGGGGTATTTCTTCCGCACTCAATTCCGGTTTCACTGGCGTGGACTGCAACCACTGCTGGATCTGGGGGAACTGCTCCGCCCAGGCAAACAGCCGAGGCAAAACCTGGAACACAAAGGGCGTCACCACCAAGGTTACTGCCGTAGTACCCAACACCAACAAATAGACCTGCCGCGAAATCAGGCCCAGGGATTGTCCCTCGCTTACCAGCACAAAGGAAAACTCCCCAATTTGCGCTAAGCCTAAACCTGCCAGCAGCGCTGTTTTGAGGGAATAGCCGAAGAGTCGGACGATGGGCGTCACAATCAAAAACTTACCCAAGATCACAATGGCCACCAACCCCAAAATCAATTCCCAGTGCATCCACAAGAAGCGGGGGTCAATCAGCATGCCAATGGCCGCGAAGAACAACGTGGCAAAAATGTCTCGGAGTGGCTCCACATAGGCCAGGGTTTGATCGGCATATTCCACTTCGGAAATCATCAACCCGGCTAAAAAGGCCCCCATTTCAATGGACAGGCCAAAATGCTCCGTAAGCAACGCAATCCCCAGACAGAGGGCCACAACACCGAGCAGGAAAAGTTCGCGGCTCTCTGTCCAAGCCAAAAAGCGCAACACGCGGGGCAACACCCAAATCCCCACCGCCGTTGCGCCGCCACCAATCAGGGCAATTTTGAGCAACGCCCAGCCCACGGCTATCCCAATTTCACTGGGGGAGTGATCCAAGGTGGGAAGAATCGCCAGCATTAAACCCACGGCTAAATCTTGCACCACCAGGATTCCCAACATCACCTGGGCATGGGTGGTTTCCGTTTCATTGCTTTCGCCCAAACACTTGAGCACCACCGCCGTCGAAGATAAAGACAACACCGCGCCCAAAAAAATGCCCTGCACACTGGAGGTCACCCACCCCATCCCGGTGGCAATCAGGGCCGTCACCGCAATGGTCAGCACAATTTGCAGACTGCCGCCCCCTAGACTAATGCCCTGGACCTTCCGCAGTTCGCTGAGGGAAAACTCCACACCCAAGGCAAACAACAAAAAGGCCACGCCGAATTGGGCTAGGGTCTCGACTTGAACCACTTCCTTAATCAGTCCCAGCCCAGACGGGCCAACAATCACCCCTCCCAAGAGATATCCCAACAAAACCGGCTGGCGGAACAAGGCGGCCAACAAACCGCCCACTGCCGCGACCCCCAAAACCGTGACCAGATCGAGAATCAGGCGAAAATCTTCTTGCACAGGGCAGTCCTAAATCCTTATGTTAAGAGAGGTTAATCATTCCTTCTTCTCACTTTACTGAGTTTTGCGGGCTGGATCTGCAAGATGGGCGATCGCAGGGGGATAACTAGGAGAGGATTATATTCCGCAGGTTATACACCCGTTAACCCAGCGTCGGTGGGGATGGTTTTTTTGATAGGATCGTAATTCCTAACGCACTCCAATAGATTCGGACAAGCCTGTCCTATCTCGGTTGGTGTATCTCAAATTAGTATCCAATCAGTTTATGCTCAGGGGTTTTGAATTTCTCATTCAAACTGGGCAAACTAGGACCAAGCATGTCTGGAACAGC
>JBAVRC010000827.1:0-2637 GCA_049694615.1 Thermosynechococcaceae cyanobacterium
ACATTGTTAATTTCCTCCTGCGGAAATGGCTCATCAAGCCACCGTGGGAGTTACTTTACTGCCGGAACGCTCAAAGCTTGTCGAGTCTCACTGGTAAAACCAGTGGCTTACCTCAGATACCCAGTTAAAACGAAAGGCAAAGTTCTACGACGATAAAGCCTTTATGGACGAACTATTCTGCAACTTTAGCTTGACCTACCAGGGCAAGCCCATTTCTGATAAGCAAAAAGGCCCTAATACCGACTTCATGCGAGCAATCCACGTCTCGGATTCCAAGCCCTTAAAACCGAGAACTCACCCCCAAAAACCTTCCGTGCGATGGAATCAGGCGATCGCAGCTGAGGTGATTGTGTCGAGTCATTTTGAAGGTGATCGCAACGGCATGAAAAAGGCGAAGTATCGTGCCCCCATATTTGCAGAATTTATCTTTCACGCCAACACCGAATTCACCATGAGTATTGACCATGAAATGCTATCTTGGTTTCGCCACGAACAGGGCATGGAACTCCCCTTCAAATCCGCAGACGAACTCCTCAACCTCTGTCAAGAATTTGCTCAAGATCAGTGGAATTTTGACCATGACTACTGGCAAACCATTCAAAACAACCCGAATGCTCAAGGCAAACGCCTAGACTTTGACGCCATCCGTCAACAATATGAAGCCGAAATCTGTCCTCATACCCTTCGCTTAGGCTGGGCCAGCGGTTTACCAGGGACAACCATCAACTTACTCCTCCCCGATGAACAAGTCGCTGAGGTTCGGGATGCGTGCGGAATCAAAGCACCTGGATTTCCCGCACCAAAATCGCGGCGGACAGTTATAAACCCCCAAGGCACGATTAAATACCTCCCTGGTTGGGTCAAACTCTCGGTCAAACCATAGCCCCATGCTGAATCGAACCACCTGGACTTTTACGGTTGAGACTCCCACCGTCTTACCCCGCTCCTATGGTATTGCCCTGATGAAGGATTTACATCAGCGCCTAGGTCTAGCAATAGGCCAAGACGATATTCCCTCGACCACGTTTTCCAGTTTAATGGGTCAGATTCAGCAAGCCCAAGATTTTGTCACCTTACTCCCTGACCAACCCTACCTCCTTACACTCTGCGGGCTTCAGAAAACATCATCCGTGGCGATCACAGAACTAACGCTCCCCGATGAACTGTCTTTTCTAGGCGCATCCTTTCGCGTCGCGCTTCAAAGCCAAGTCATCATCCACTACGAAGATCTATATCATCGGCTAGTCGCCAGCGACCCAGAACCTGAGCGGCGGTTTAAGCTCACGTTTCTCACCCCAACGGCTTTCTCTCAGGGGCGAACTTATTTACCTTTACCCCTACCGACCCTAATGTTCCGCAGTTGGCTAGAACGCTGGAACCATTTTGCACCCGTTTATTTGGGTGGAGATGATTTAATTGCCTATTTGGGAGATGCGATCGCATTGACTCGACATCGGATCCAGACCCAATCGGTTCAGATTCATCAGGGCAGGGTAACAGGATTTACGGGTGACATAACGTTGCAGGTGTTATCTCGTGCCGATCCACTGTTGGCGAATGTTGCAAATTTGTTGATCCACTATGCTCAATTTGCTGGAACAGGCATTAAAACTCGGTTGGGGATGGGACAAACAGAGAGCAATTTTTCTACTTAATCAAGAAATATGATGGGCAACAACACCTCCAAATCCAATCTTATTTCTGGAATTATTTCTACTGAAAAAGAAGCCTAAATATTTGATTTTATTCCTGAAACTGGAACAGTAAAAGTTCAAATCATGTCTTTAAAGAATGACGGAAGCATTAATCATATTAAATTCTTTAGTTCCTGACATTCTTTAAAAATAGTACTTTCTACCTTAATTTAGGATAAATAAAAAGCCATGAATTTCGTTTCCACCTTTCTGTCACATTCATCAACTGACAAAGCCTTGGTTGAATCAGTAGCCAAACGACTAGGACATCGTGGCGTATTTGCATGGCTTGACAAAAATGAGCTACGTGAAATGGGGCCTTTAGATGTTGCATTAAAGAATGCTGTTCAACAACAAGCAACTCTGACATTGTTCCTTTCTGAAGCTTCGCTAAAGTCTGATTGGTGTAATGATGAACTTAGATGGGCACTTGAAGCGCAGGAGGGATATGCACACATTCTGCCTGTATACCTGGGCAATCCGCTCAGTCTGGTGAGAGGAAATGAACTGCTAAGGAACAGATTTCTAGTTCCTGATGGAGACAGAGTGAATCAGCTTGGCTACTGTTGCAATCAAAATCCAGCCAACCCAGATCCAAATACTATCGCAGACATGATCGCTGCCACAGCCTATCGCCGTTCAATTCCCGAAAGATGGTCTGAAGTTATAATTATCTTGGATCAACGGGGTAGCGGTTCACGACGTGGATTACCTGATGTTCCTCCTAATTTTGAAAGTCTAAATGCTCCTACACTTACCTTTCGACCAAGCCTTAATGATCGTCAACCACGTGAAATCCTTATCGAGGATGATTGGACTGCTATAGCTCATACTTTGGAAAGATCGTTATCATTAGCACTCAATACTGTTCGAGGAGAAACACGCAAGGTTAGGGTCTTAGGTTACCCCTGTCAAGGTGAGTATTAGCTTTTCAATTGTTCCA
>JBAVRC010000828.1:0-2044 GCA_049694615.1 Thermosynechococcaceae cyanobacterium
CCCAGAAGGTGAGCCATACAACGAACTGATTGATGGAGAGGCCGTTCCAAAAGTGTTGCCGCAGCGGTTTCATTCCAAGACTTGTGCGGGTCTGATCCGGTTATTGGAACCTTGGATTCAAAATAAAGGCGAATTAGGCATTGAATGGGCGATTACTTTGACCCGAAATGACAAGGATTGGGTGCCTATTCCTGATTTACTCTATATTTTTAACGAGCGGCTGACACTGGATGAATTTGAGGATGGGCCTTGTCCGGTGCCGCCAGAACTCGCGATTGAAATTATTTCGCCGGATCAAACCTTGGGAGAAATGGCCGAAAAAGCCACCGATTACCTCAATGCAGGGGTTCTGAGAGTTTGGGTGGTTGATCCCAAAGCAAAAAGCATTACGGTTTTTGCCCCAGATACGGCATCAGTTACTTATCGGGGCGATCGCCCCCTGAGCGATCCACTCTTTCCGGGTCTGGAACTTACGGCAAAGCTGGTTTTTCAACACGCTGGACTACAACGTTCATGAATGGACTGGTATGATTTTTTGGGTGCGATCGCCCTGTTTCTGCGCAAAGCGATCGTATTGTCCAGATCACTTCAGCAAGACAGGGTAAATGTATTTTTGCTTTACTGATCGCCTTGCTCATCATAAAATTTGCTTCGGCGATGCAGGCGGCTAAATTTTGGCAAAAAAGAAACGGACCAAACAACACGTTATTGCAGACCTGAGTGTAAATCACGTTGAACGATATGTTCTCCTTTAGCAAATGTGCTTACTCAAGTTCAGGGAGTGATTCGGCACTATGACTAAAAAAGTAATGTTTGCTGAGTTGGAACAGCTATTGCTGGAACTTGGGTTTGTGCGCCAAATTGTTCAAGGCACACATCTGGTCTTTCAGTATCCTGCACTGGGTACTTTAATCGTTCTCCCTGGCTATAAAAGTCAGGATTGGGTTCATGGGGTTCATTTGGTTTCTGTACGGCGAATTTTAGCTGAAAATGACCTTATGAGCACTGCTGAGTTTGATGTTTTGACTTCACCAACAAAAGTAACAGCCTGAAGTTGAACGCGATCGCCAAGCTCTAACTCGCCAAAATCGGATGTGCGATCGCCTCATTCTCCGACAAGGCGATCGCCTCCTACCCAACCTACTTCCCTTGAACAGGTTACTCAACGCTGAAGGGCTGAATGTTAAGTGATCGCCCCTTTTCCCGCCAAGGCGATCGCAGGGGTTTAGCGGATAGAATAATTGGAGCTATGGGTAAGGCTCATGAACATGCAACTTGTTGAATCGCTCATGCAGGTTATTCTTTCGTTGCCTGTGGAAGAGAGACTGTTTTTGAATGAAAAACTTACAGGCCATGAACCCATTACATCTCCAACATCAACCGTTCCTCAGGCGGAGGAACAGGTTTTGCAGGCATTGATTAATTCGGGCAGAATCCAGCCACCGCTGCATTGTCGAGATATCCCATCGATTTCTGAGGCAGAATTACAGGAAATGACTCAGAATCTGAAGATTCCTGGCAAGCCTCTGTCAGAAACGGTGATTGAGGATCGGGGCGAATGGTAGATGTCTATTTTTTAGACAGCAGTGCTCTGCTTAAACGCTATGTTCCTGAAGTTGGTACGGGCTGGATCCAATCTATTGCTGATCCGCGAAACCAAAGTCGGTTAATTGTTGCTCATATTGCCTGGTTTGAGGTTTATAGTGCTGTTTCCCGTCGCCAAAGGGAAGGTAGTGTTAGCGATGTTCAGGCTAATCAGATTTTGATGGCTTTTCGTTCGCACTGGAATATTCAGTATTTTACGGCTGCTGTTGATGAAACGGTCATTAGCCTTGCAGGGCAATTGGTCCGCCAGTATCCGCTCCGAGCTTACGATGCTGTTCAACTTGCTTCTGCTTTAAGCGTTCGAGATGGGATTAGTTCACCGGAAGTTGCTTCATATCATTTTTTGACTGCGGACGACCGTTTATTAGTGATCGCACAAGCTGAAAATCTGCTTGTGGACAATCCCAATTGGCACCCCTAAAGTTGCACGGTCCTGGGG
>JBAVRC010000829.1:0-4786 GCA_049694615.1 Thermosynechococcaceae cyanobacterium
CTACTGACTGGCTCTAAGAAGGAAATGCGATCGCCCTCAATCCCTTAGCATTTTAGAGGCTGGCGATGTCATTGAATCGGCCTTCTAGATCTAACGTAAGGCTCTGTTCCTTCATTGAGAATGTTGAGGTAATCTCTATAGACGAACACGCGATCGCGCTGGCGTCCGGTTAATTCCTCGACAATTCCAAGGGTATTGAGGCTCTTGATTGCCGCACTAACGGTAGGACGGCTCAGTTCTAGCTGGGTTGACAGGTGATTAATTGAAAAAATGGGCTTTTTGCGGATCAGTTGATGCACCTGAAGGGCTGACCCTGCACCTCGACCAATGTTTTCAATCCGACGCCGATCCTGCTCGAATAGGTCAAGAATTCGTTTGGCGGTACTACTTGCTTGCTCTGCGGTAGTGACCACCCCTTCTAGAAAAAATTGGAGCCACTGTTCCCAATCGCCTTTGAGACGAACCTGTTGTAGTCGGTCATAGTATTGCTGACGGTGGGTTTTGAAGTACAAGCTCAGATACAGGAGCGGTTCGGATAGTGCACCTTCGGAGCAAAGCAAGAAGGTAATCAGCAATCTTCCCAGGCGACCATTCCCATCTAGAAAGGGGTGAATAGCTTCAAATTGCACATGGGTTAATGCTGCTTTGATGAGCGTTGGTGTTCGGGTAGGCTGATCGTGGATGAAGGTTTCCAGCGATCCTAAACAGTCCATCACATGGTCTGGAGGGGGTGGAACGTATTGGGCGTTGCCAGGGCGGGTGCCATTAATCCAGTTTTGGGATGTTCTAAATGCTCCTGGCGATTTTTCGCTGCCGCGTCCCTGAGATAATAAAACCTCGTGAATTTCCCGAATGAGCCGGAGAGACAGGGGAAAGCCTTCTCTCAATCGCGTGAGACCATGATTTAGAGCCGCCACATAGCGGGAGACTTCTTGCACGTCATCCAAGGGTACGCCAGGGGCTTCATCGGTTTCGTAGAGCAGTAGATCGGAAAAGGAGGATTGTGTGCCTTCAATTTGTGAGGATAAAACGGCTTCTTTGCGCACGTACAGGTAAAGAAACAGGGATGTTTCGGGTAGGAGGGTGGCGATGCCGTCTAGACGCCCAAGGGCTCGGTTAGCGCGTTCGAGCCAGTCGCATAGGTTGGCATCTAGAATTAATTCCGGGCTAGGGGGAAGCGGGCTAGGAATGAATGCCCGAAATGGTTCTGGGCTGGTTGAGCACTGAATGTAATGACCTTGAAGCCCTCGTTCCATGTTTTTTGAGTGCGTTATGAAAAGATCTTTGCATAAGTCAGGTCGTTATGAAAAGATATAGCATCAAATTTATATAACGCTAGATCTCAGGGTCAGGACGAATGGGCTTATCTACATACGGAAAGGATAGAGATTGGGCAATTCAAGCTGAGGCGATCGCCCCAAAACTATTCGGTTAAGCGGCAGAGACCTTTCACTCGCCCCCTAATCCCCCAAAATTGGGGGACTTTGAGTTCAGAAGACTTCTGAGATGAGGGATGAGGGTAACTAAGCAGAGTTGGGCAGGATTGATGATCGCCCCCCACAAAAACCACCCCGCTAAAAACCGATCGCCCTCCACAACCCAAACATCGGATCGCAGAAGGATGACTCCAGATACAGCCGCTCACGCAATCCCAAACGGTCGTTCAGCTTTTGAAACAAACGATAGACCAAGGCGATCGCAGACCTTAAGCCAATGCTGGGGCAATCGCCATTATTCCCCTAGGGTCTGGTTTTGGATGCGATCGCTCTGGGACTCAATCCAACGGCGATCGCCTGGGGGTACCGGAGGTGTCGCATAAGGTGAAGTCATGGTGTAACAGCATTCGCTTGGAGGCAAACTACCTTTAGCTAGCTGAGCGCGTTGACCTGAGCCTGTCGAAGGGGAGTCGTGGCTTGCCTCCCGCAGGGTAGCCAGCAGTAAGGCGATTACCTACCCTTAAATTGAAAAACAGACCTCTTGATAAGGCTCCCCCACCTTATGGGGCGCGATCTGGATCGTGACTTTCCGGTCAAGCCGTTTCAGAAAGTTCAACAGTTTATCGGTAGTAAATCGGCTGAAATGCCCGTTCATTAAGTGCGATACATCGGATTGTGCAATGCCGAGCAAGGCAGCGGCTTCTCTTTGCTTAAGTTTCCTTTCTTTCAAAATCTTGAAAACACAGATGCCAATCTGTGCACGAGCAAAGAGTTCATCGGCATCTTCTAAGCCCAGGTCGGCAAAGATATTGCCAGAGCCTTCCTCGAATTCGATTTCGGATTCTTTTTTACTGTCCATGTTTGGCAAGCTCCTTTGCTTCGTTGTATCGTTGCCTGATCAGATCCACATCCATTTTTGGCGTTGCAATCCCCTTCTTTGCTTTCTTTTGAAAGGAATGGAGAACGTAGATTTTCTCGCCTAACTGAACTGCCAATACCGCACGATACGCATCGGTCGCATAGCGTATGGCGATCTCGAAAACACCACTCCCGATCCCCTTGAACGGCTTGGTATTTGTCGGCATTTCGCCATACTGGATGAGCTGTAACTCGTCGCCGATCAGTTTCTGTGCGCCTTTGGGAAAGCCTTGTAGGTTCTTTTTCGATGTTCCAACCCAAACTACTGGTCGTATTGGTGGCAATTCAAACTCATTCAAGGCAGACCTCAATCCTCACATTCACAATTATAGTAAATTCACCATAAAAATAAACAAGACTGAAAATGAAGGTTCAGCGATCGCCCTGTGACTCAATCCAACGTCGCCCCCACAAAAACCACCCCGTTGAAACCCGTACTCTTGGTGTGTAGATATCGCTCTCCACAACCAAGATATGTGATCGCAGAAGGATGACTCCAGATACAGCCGCTCACACAATCCCAAACGGTCGTTCAGCTTTTGAAACAAATGCTAGACCAAGGCGAGGCTGATGCGATCTCATTAGCTTTAGAGAGAATCGCTTCTAGCTGGATGTTAAAATACACGAGATTCAAGAAAATTTATTATTATCTGCTGAATAGCGCTTGTAACTATTTTTGAAATCAAAAGGATCTGCTAAGACTTGGTTTAATGATCCTTCGAACGATTTTTGTAGCCACTCGATCAATCCACCAGCAATTTTGTATTCAAAAACCCTATAATCTCTTGGATTCCTTTTATATCCTATTTCATATAATAAATCACAAGGAACGATAGGAGCTTGCGATCCAAAGTAGAAAAAATTTTGGGAAATCAATACCTTATCAGAACTGGTATCTCTATAAAGGTTATGGAGATTAATACTGCCATCTTCATGGCTATGATGTGAGTCTGCCTGATACCAATCTTGTTTTACTGAATCGAATTGGTAAATATTGTCTCCCACCATCATCTTCCAGCTTCCATTTCTTACAGGCTTTTTATCAAAAAATGTGGAGTTCTCCCAGTATTCATTGAATGTAAGTTTATCAGTGACTAACATCGCAAATATACACTGCCCAGTAGCATGTAAGCGAGAGCCGCCCATGCCAATTATCCAGTCATTTATCTTAGCCCTGTTTCGTATTTTAGGCTTACATGTCGCCAAGGTGCAGTAGCCATGAAAAGGATTCGGAGCAAACCCAAGGTCACGGACAACCGCATACATATAAATTTTACTCATTGTTTAACACGATAGAGATCTTCGTGTGTGAACCACTTGCCTTGAAGAACCGTCGGGGTTCTGAAATAGATTCTCAGTTCCATCTATTGCAGCAATTATACGTTCGGTATCCCAACCGACAATTGTTGATGCATATTTTTCAAGAGACTTAGGTTTATCAGCCTCTGTCCCTCCACGAACGTAGACTCCTACTATTCTTTTACCTTGCATATTGGCTTGTTCGATTTCATAATTCACCCAAGGTCTTAAATGAGTATCTTTGCCAATCAAGACCACAACTGTCCCTGCCCAAGAAATTTTCATGTGAAGCAATCGTTTTATCGTTTTATCGCTCACTAATCCTTGCTCTAAGCGTCGTTGGTTTGCGGGCTTTGCCCTAATTGAACTGTTGCGAATGTCGTAATTACTCCGCTTCAAAAGAGAAATGAGCTTGTCAACTTCAGTATCATCAGCATGGTGATGACTAATGAAGATATGTCTCCGTCTATTCTCTGTGTTCATATTGGCAAAATGGTTTGCTTTTTGGAAATAATTAAAGACATAGAATTATTCTGAAAAATTGATTTCTACAAAAGCATAAAATCTTAGGGCTAGAATTAGGGGGGTGCTCAGCTAATATGACTAATTATCCGACCTTTATATGCAGAAAAGTCTCAGAGTACTTTAGCGATAAAATTCTAAGAAATTTATGTACAAAGGCTTAGTAGCTTGGTCACTCTTTTGATGAACAGTACCAGAATTGTTTTTGAGGCAGAAATTTAGATTCTCTTCACAAAGAAGAAATCTCCACTACACAGGCAGAGATTTTTGATATTAGTTATGCATGACAATCTACTCTCCCCATCAATATTCTCAGACATATCTCAAGTTTAGTCTTGTTTTTTTTGTTTCTATAGATTCTATCGTCGCCATTGCCTGATAATATTATAGATAAGATTTTTCTTGATGTCTCGTCTTTCTCAGATTTTAGGGCTAAGAACCTGTTTGAAAAGTTATGAGACAGGCTACCCAGCATTAGTTTTAGGCTCTAATCGACGAACCATCAAATGTACCATAGCCCAATGCCACTGAAATAAGGAGGCACAAAAAATCTGTAAGGCTTGATTTAGGTGCATCATAGCCTTACAGACTAAAAGAATATCTCCTAATCC
>JBAVRC010000830.1:0-9944 GCA_049694615.1 Thermosynechococcaceae cyanobacterium
TTTTGCTGGCGGTTGAAACCGCGCCTACAAGAACGATGTCCGCCTGCGCGGACTAGGAGTGGATTTCAACCCGCGCAGGCGGGTTTTGTTCTTGTAGCCGCGATTTCAATCGCTGGGTGTTATTAAACCCGCGATCCTTAGTGGCATGGTCCATGTCTTCCGATTCGCCCATTAGTACCCTGAGCGAACAGCAGATCTTGCAACGCATCTTTCGCTTTTGTCCCGGTCAGTGGGTCGGAGACGATGCTGCGGTCGTTTCAACCCGTCCCGACCATCAGTTGGTGGTGACATCAGACATGCTGGTGGATGGGGTTCACTTTAGTGTGGGTTTGGCCCAACCGCAGATGCGGACTACCTCCCTAACCGATGTAGGTTGGCGTTCAGCCGCCGCTAATCTTTCGGATTTGGCTGCCATGGGCGCGACCCCATTGGGTATTACAGTCAGTTTAGGGTTGCCGCCTACGGTTCCGGTGGGTTGGGTGGAGGAACTTTACGAGGGGATGACTGAATGTCTCAACCGTTATGAGACACCTATTTTGGGGGGCGATCTCTGCCGATCGCCCATCTTGACCCTCGCCATTACCGCCCTAGGGGAAGTGCTCCCGGAACGCCAGATTCTCCGCTCTACGGCTCAGGTTGGGGATGCGATTGTTGTCACTGGGTTGCACGGGCTATCCCGCGCTGGACTGGAACTTTTACTGCATCCCGAATGGGGTCAGGATCTCAGCGAAACGGAACGGACTGAGCTGCAACGGGCCCATTGCCGTCCGATTCCGCGTCTGGATGTACCCTCGCTCCTCTGGCAAATTGACCCCCAAGTGCGGGTCGCCGGGATGGATAGCAGCGATGGGTTGGCTGATGCCGTTTTGCAAATGGGTCGGGCCAGTGATGTGGGGGCTAAAATTTGGTATGATCGCCTCCCCATTCCACCTGCGTTACAAAAAACTACCTCCCTCTCCGAGGCCGATGCCTTGGATTGGGTGCTTTATGGCGGCGAAGATTTTGAACTGGTGTTGTGTTTGGATAGGGCGATCGCCGAGAAACTCGTGCAACAATTAGCCGGAACCGCAACGGTTGTGGGGCAAGTGGTCGCGGACCCCTTCGTTTGTCTGGCCGATGCCAATGGCCAGCCCCTAGGACCGCCCCTTAGCTTGGAAAGAGGGTTTCAGCATTTTGGGCCAGAATTATGAACGATCGTGTCACAATAAACATAAATCGTTACTTCAAACGTAAGCCAACAGGTTAAGATGTCCCTTGATTGATCTGCTAGAAAAAATCGAAACGACGATTGTACGTTGGTGGGCCGAGTTCAATATGCAGACTCGGTTGATGGCTGCAGCGACCCTGGTGGTGTCGTTGGTGATGAGCGCATTAACCTTCTGGGCGGTCAATAGTATTCAGCAAGATGCTCGCTTACAAGACACGCGGTTTGGTCAAGACTTGGGTTTGTTGTTGGCGGCAAACGTTGCACCCTTAGTTGCTGACCATAAATACGACGACGTCGCGGCATTCTCCCGCAAGTTTTATAGCCGTACCTCCAGCATCCGCTACATGATGTATGCCGATCAAGACGGAAGCATCTACTACGGCATTCCGTTTTCGGAATCCCAGTCGAACAGTTCTCTCACCTTAGCGCGCCGCATCCGTCTGCCGGAAAACTACAACGCTCAGTCTGGTGCTGTGATGGTTCGCCAACACCTCACCCCCGATGGCGAGGTAGCCGATATCTTTGTGCCCTTGATGCAGGATGAGACGTATCTAGGGGTTTTAGCCTTAGGAATTAACCCCAATCCAACCGTTGTGACTTCCTCTAGTCTGACCCGCGATGTTGCCATTGCGGTCTTTATTGCAATTTGGGTGATGGTCATTTTAGGTGCGGTGTTTAATGCGTTGACCATTACACACCCCATTAAAGAATTGGTAGTCGGGGTAAAGAACATTGCCGCCGGGAATTTTCAACAACGGGTCGATTTACCCTTTGGTGGCGAACTGGGTGAGCTTATTTCCAGTTTTAATGAAATGGCGGAGCGGCTCAAGCGCTACGAAGAACACAACATTGAAGAATTGACCGCAGAGAAAGCCAAGCTAGAAACCCTCGTTGCTACCATTGCCGATGGTGCTATTTTGCTCGATACCGACATGAATGTAATTTTGGCCAACCCCACAGCTCGTCGGCTCTTTGGCTGGGAATACCAAGAGATTTTAGGCGAAAACGTTTTGTACCTGCTGCCCGAAACGATTCGAGCTGAAATTACTCGCCCCCTGTATCAGGCAGCACAAGGGGAAGCGGAGGGTAGCGAGTTTCGGATTGGCATCAAGGAACCCCTCTCGCGCACGGTGCGCATGTTGTTGACCACTGTGTTGGATCAATTTCGCGACAAACCGAAAGGAATTGCGATCACAGTCCAGGACATCACCCGCGAAGTGGAATTAAACGAGGCGAAGAGCCAATTTATTAGCAATGTGTCCCATGAGTTAAGAACGCCGTTATTCAATATCAAATCGTTTATTGAGACCTTGCATGAGTACGGCGACAGCCTCAGTGAAGCGGATCGGCTGGAGTTTTTAGAAACGGCCAACCGCGAAACCGATCGCCTAACGCGCTTGGTGAATGATGTTCTGGATTTGTCTCGTTTGGAGTCTGGGAAGCAATATCGCTTTGAAATGGTGGATCTGGCCCAACCCATTGAGCAGACCTTGCGGACTTACCAACTCAATGTCAAGGACAAGGGGATTGAACTGTTTCAAGACATTGAGCCGGATCTGCCACCCATTTTGGGAAATTACGATTTGTTGCTCCAAGTGCTGACCAATTTAGTCGGCAATGCTTTAAAGTTCACCCTGAGTGGGGGGCAAATTGCCATTCGTGCCTATCGGCTCAATCCAGATCGCGATGCGGAAGATCCAGCTCTAGTTCGGGTCGAAATTTCCGATACAGGAATTGGGATTTCTACTGAAGATCAAGCGGCGGTGTTTGAGCGCTTTTATCGAGTTGAAAATCGGGTCCATACGCTGGAAGGGACTGGGTTAGGACTCTCGATTGTGCATAATATTATCGATAAACATCAGTCGCAGATTCATTTGGTGAGCGAAGTGGGTGTGGGAACTACTTTTTGGTTTGATTTGCTGGAATATCAGGAGGCCAAAAAAAAGACTAGCCATACCGTTGATCCAGGAAGTCCCGTCATTCCAACACGTCCGATTGAGGTTCTAGCCGCCAGTCAATCCGTGGATGTTTAAGATTTTCAATCTTTTCTGCTTTTAAGCTTGCTGAGCACCGGGACGGCCCGCTTCAACAACATAGGTTGCTAAGGTGCGGAGGGTGGATTTGGGTTGGGCAACGGTATCGACGACCTGGAGGCGACTGGTCCATTGTTTGGGGGTGACGGAGCATTGCATGTAACCCCGATAGCGACTTTCAAAGTATTTGATATGGGGATTTTTGGGCAAAAAGCTGGCTAACAGTTCGTAGGTTGGCCCTTGGGAACTAATGGAGGTGCCGACAAATTCGGTGGCCACAACCGGAGATTTGGGATCTTGGAAATCGGGTTTAAGATCGCTGACCCAAAAGGAATGAATATCGCCCCCAAGGGTAATAGGGTTTTGGGCCTGGGTTTGGCGCAGGGCTTCTAAAATTCGACGGCGACTGGCAGCATAGCCATCCCATCCGTCTTTGCGATAGGCTTGGCCCGTGCCATTGTCTAAGGCCAGTTCCGCCATTAAGTACTGCTGCGCAATGACGGTCCAACGGGTTTTGGACTGGGCGAGACCCGCCAAGAGCCAGTCTTCCTGGTTTTTGCCTAACATTGAGCGTTCTGGGGCAATGCGCTCTAAGCAATCGCTGCCCGCTAGCTTGCTGTCATCGCCACAGGGGTGTTTGTCTCGGTATTGCCGGGTATCCAACACACTAAATTCGGCGAGGTCGCCAAAGGTAAAGCGACGGTAGAGTTGCATCTGATTGCCTTGGGGCATGGATGCAGGGCGTAAAGGCATGTGTTCATAATAAGCCTGATAGGCCGCCTGTCGGCGTTGGAGAAAGCTGACGGGATCGGCAGTTTTGGGCGAGATGTCGTTGGCGTAGTCGTTTTCGACTTCGTGGTCGTCCCAGGTGCAAATGAAGGGAAAGGCAGCATGGGCGGCTTGCAAGTCCGGGTCACTTTTGTAGAGGGCATAGCGGAGGCGATAGCTGTCTAAATCCGTGGCTCTGGGGCCAATATGCTGGCGGACACGCTTTTGTTGGGATGGTGCGCCTTCATAGATGTAGTCGCCGAGGTGAAAGACCATATCCAGGTCAGCGTTGGCCATGTGGCGGTAGGCGTTGTAGTAGCCGAATTCGTAGTGCTGGCAGGAAGCAAAAGCAAAGTTCAGTTGTTTGAGGGCAGCATTGGCGGAGGGTGCCGTTTTGGTCCGTCCGATGGGGCTTAACTCGGTTCCGGCTTTGAAGCGATACCAGTACTGGCGTCCCGGTTCTAGGCGGTCTACAACGACTCGCACGGAATGGGCGAGTTCAGGAGTGGCAAGGACGGTGCCGTCAGCGACGACTTGGCTCATTTTGGGGTCGGTAGCGACTTGCCATTGGATGGGGATGGCGGCGGGGGGCAAGCTGATTCCCTTTAGTGGGTCTGGGACCAAGCGGGTCCACAAGACAACACTATTAGGCCACGGATCGCCAGAGGCCACGCCTAGGCTGAAGGGATAGGCGGGAAATTTGGGTTGGGCGAGAACGCGATCGCTCCAGGTTTTGGCAATGATCACACTACCTGCCATTGCACTGGTGCCGAGGAGAAAAGAGCGCCGTTTTAGTTTTGCGGTCAATAAAGCGGGATGAGACATGGTGTTTTAGGGTTGTGGCGATCAGTTGGGGTGGAGACTTTGCATTTGTTTCATCGTAACGTTTGGTGCGGTTTGGCGATGTCGTTGCCACCACAGAGGGGGTAGTGATATGGAATTAGTGCGATCGCACTCACAGCCCCCAGAGCCTCATAATCTGGGGACCTTGGCATAAAATAGAAACACTCCGCGCTGATCAGATCCGGGGTGTGAACCACAATTGACTGGAGCGATCATGACTGCCAGCATGTTACCAAGCGACAACGACCGCATTGAGCGTTTAGAGACGCTAATGGAACGCTTGATCAACATCAATCTATCTACTCAAAGCCAGATTGGTTTTCTAGCGGACACCTTGAAAGATACTCGTGAACGATTGGCCAGAGTCGATGATCGCCTTGCCCATCTTGACACTGGATTTGCTGAAACCAATCAAAAGTTAGCTGAAACGAATCGCAAAATAGACATTATTTTGAAGCACATCACTGGGATAGGTGGCGATTCCCAGCCTTCCTAGATTGAGTAGAAGCTCAGTGTGGCAATACTTTCCACATACCACTACTTCCATATCGCTACCCAAAGAAAGGCGGCACCCAGATTCGAACTGGGGGTAAGAGCTTTGCAGGCTCCTGCCTTACCACTTGGCCATGCCGCCATTGCAGTCTCTTATCTTGCCATGTCAGTCTGGAGAAAATCAAGTCTTATCCCAAACCCGATCCATCGAGCGGTCTTAATTGATTTGCCACCATCCCACGCTGGGGCCAATAAAGCGAATCACCAACCAAATGACCACCAATGCACCAATGCCAATCCAGGAACCACGCGTGGTCCACTTTATAAACTGCTCGGTTTGGGTTTTGGTAATGGATAACCAGGAAAACATTGGTTTTTCCTGGCCATATTTATCGCCTAAGGTTTCCTTCCGTCGCTTTGCTTCACCCATACCACTCTCCTGCAATACCCTCAGAGTCTAGACAGATCAGACTCCTCTCGCTGATCCTACTACAGGATTAGACGGAGTATTGAGGCGCACTTAAAAACGACTCGTCCAAGTAGCTGACACGGGCATAGGGACTCAGCACCGACAGAATTTGCTGACCGTAGGAGCGATGTAAGACCCGGTTATCGAGCAGGGCTAACAAACCGGACTGTCCCCGCAGGGGGGCGATCGCCTGTTGCAAAATTTGCAGCGCCTCTGGCAACAGATACAGCCGAAACCAATCTTGCCGTTGCTGTTTGTAATAGGCCACTCGACCCGCCACCTTGGGGTCTTCGAGAGACGGAAAGGGTAATGTGGCGATCGCCAAAAGCGATGGTACGGGAAAACCGCGCTGGTGGCTTTGCCAAAACGCCCAACCGCTAATGAGAATGCTACCCATCCCGCAGTCGCTGCGTTCCACCTTGACCCGCGACCCAAATTCAGCGGCCAACATCGAGGCAACCCGAGTTTTGAGGGGTAAATCGTCAATCAACAACACCACAAACGCTTCAGCCGAACACCGAAGCGCCAGCAAGCGATGCAGTTGGGTCATCAGTCCCCCGGCAAATTCCGGGGTATTGGGCATCGGCAGGCCGTCTGGTAAATAAAGGGACAGGGCCTCATTTTGCCGATCCGTGGCAAATTGAACACAGGTCAGGTCATCCAACCCAATCTGTTGTCGAAATAACTCAGCTTGCGGATCGAGGTCTAAAATGCCGTTGACCAAGATGACAGTGCGGTTCTGCCACAGCGATCGCAAGGTGGGGGTCACGTCCGTTGGACCGCAGCTTAACCCAAAACAACCGCGATCGCGATCCAGGGTGGCCCAAGCAATTGAATGGTGTTGCGCTAAGGCAGTCGCAAAGGAGCACCAGGGGTCGGGATAGGGGGTCAGACCCGATGCCTGAATGGTCGTCAACAGTTGATCTAAGAGCGATCGCTTGGCGGTATCCAGGGTCAAACAGCCGTAGGGATTGGACGGATGCTGAAAGAGGGCATGGGTCAGGGCCGCCCGGATATCCCGAATGGTGTGGGCATGGGTCGGATAGGCCCACATCAACATTTCCCAATGTTGCGGCGCAATGGATTGAACCAGGTAGGCACGAGTCCAACGATCTAGGTTTTCTGCACCATCAATGATCAAAGGCACATGGTTGGGAAACGAATCGGGCTGTTGCAACTGTCGCGACAGCCAGTCCTGCGGCGTTAGCAGCAGCACCCCAGCAAAATCGGGATCCGGCCAAGGTCCGCCCAACCCAATCGGTTTTGCGATGGGCAACCCTTCCCGGAGTCGGGGCAACTCAATATGGCATAACGCTTGTTGCACCTCTGGGTCCGCCACCAAAATGGCGGCTCCCGGCCATAACAACAGCGAAGCAAAATAACTCAAGCGGTGTTGACCGTGATAGGCCGCTGTACTGCTGACTTGGATCAACGTGCTGCGCTGCAACCGCAAAGCACGGGCCGTTAATCGAGCGACCGTGAGGTGATGAGGCCAGGTATTGCCCCCCTGTGCCCGTAGTAAAGCTCTAAGTTGCTGATGAACTTCGACCTCGATCATTCCACCTCAATCGCAAGCGTGCCAGAATCTCAGCTTGTATGACCTTCATTCTGGCACAGTCCCTGGATGGAACCCTACAAGGTTAAGGCGGGTTGTTGCGACCGTCCAACATCTCAGCGAATGCCCATGTTTAATGGGCAAGACCGGAGCGGAGAGCACTGACCGCCGCTTGGGTACGGTCATTGGCGCAAAGTTTATTAAGGATATGTCGCACATGGGTTTTGACCGTTCCCACACTAATGTAGAGCTGCTCGGCGATCGCGGCATTACTGAGACCATCCACAATGAGTTGCAAAACTTCTAGCTCTCGGTCTGTTAGGGCACCCGTCTGATCCGATGTAGCGAGGTCAGATAGCATGGCCTCTCCAGCTAATTGGGCCTGTGGCTGCCGCATTTGCTGTAAAACAATCCCGGCGATCGCCGGGTCGATCCAAGAATTGCCTTCAGCGGTCCGTTGAATGGCATCCGTCAACGTAGCCGCATCGGCATCCTTCATGCAGTAAGAATCAGCCCCTGCCGCAAAAGCGGCCAAAACCGTTTCTTCATTGTCCCGCAGGGTTAAAATCAGCACGCGTGGACAGTTACTGTGGCGCATCTTGATGCGACGGGTCACCTCTATGCCATCTAAGTCAGCTAACCCAACATCTACAATGACCACCGTCGGTCGCCAAGCCTCCACGAGCTGTAGTCCGGCTAAGCCGGTAGACGCATCGCCAAGCACCTCGATCTTGCCCGTGCGGACTAACGATAGTTTGATCGCAGCCCGCGTCAAGTCATGATCTTCAATAATAACAACTCGGCAAAGACTCATATCCTAAAATTTGCCATAGTAAATCCCTCATTGCCTCATGGATCGACTTTGACATAAAAGTCTTTCCGCAAGACGCTTGGGAAGATTCAAGACGATTAAATTAAACCCTGGATCATCGAAATCTGTATGGATGCAACAAAGAGCGTTTATATCATAAATCAACTGAGGGGCAAAAATGAGTTCGCTGAATAACCGATGCCAATGAAAATGTCCGACTTCACCCATGATCAAGCCTGGGACAAAAAGTGAGCCAGCGATTCAAGTTTTTCCCATGGCGCACCGCTCTTGAGAAGTTGACCTGCCTGTGCGACCCCAGTTCGGTAATCGTCGGTAACGCCTCCTACCAACAAAGCCAAGGCTGCATTGAGTGCCACAACATCGGTTTGTGACTGAGTACCCTTGCCTTGTAAAACGGCTTTGAGAATCTCGGCATTCTCGCTGACGCCACCGCCCTGTAACGCTGATAAGGGGGCAGGCGTTAATCCGAATTCCACCGGATCGATGACGCCATGCTGCGCCTGTCCCTCCGATTCGCCGTCATTGAGCGCAACGGCAAGATCTGTTTTATCGCCCAGTCCGGCTTCATCCAGGCGCTCGCGACCGTGTAGCACAATCGCACGCCGTATCCCCAGTTGCGTTAAAGCGGCGAGCATGGGGGGCAGTAGATTGGCATGATACACCCCAACCACTTGTCCGGTAGGACGAAGCGGATTGACCAGTGGACCGAGCAGGTTAAAAATCGTTCTAACTTTTAAGGTTTGTCGTAAGGTTGCAACGGCTTTAAGGGCCGGATGCCAGCCCGGTGCAAATAAAAAAGCAATACCCACGGATTGAATAGCGGCTTCTGTTGTGGCTGAATCGACCGCTAAACGAATCCCTAAGGCTTCAAGGACATCGGCAGACCCTACCCGGCTGGAAACGGAACGGTTGCCATGCTTGGCCACCGGAATCCCCGCAGCAGCTGCGACAAAGGCCACAGCCGTAGAAATGTTGAAGGTAGACGCGCCATCTCCTCCCGTACCGCAAGTATCGATTAAGCGGTTGGGATGCGGCTTGGTGGCCCAAGGGGGGGCGGATTGGGCCAGCAGGACCGAGGCCATGCCGACCAATTCCTCTGCTGCAACCCCTTTGGCTTGAATGGCGACTAAAATTGCCCCGGATAAGGCTGGATCCAGGGATTGATGCAACCACCCTTGCATCAGTTGGGTTGCCTGCGATCGCGTCAGGGACTGCCCATCTAGTAGTTGTTGCAAAAGCTGAGGCCCGTTCAAGGTCAGCGGGTCGAAGGGTTGAGAAAAGGACATCCCGGTTTATTCCTTACCACTGCTTTCAGCCTACCATCTCAATCCACTGGCAACCGATTACGCTTCCAACGTGAGCGAACCGGAGGGCATATCTTCATTGGAGGAGCGATAATCTGTAATGGATATTTCGCTCAGCCATCCCTTGACGGTCTCGAAACTCAGCGACACAAAGGCATTATTTTGTAACGCTTGATCGAGGAGAAAGTTACCGAATTGGAGCGCATCGATGAGTTGGTTCTGAAACGCTGTTTCGCGCTTGGCCATCTGCTGAATCTCAAGGGCCGCGACCAGCACCCGCTGAGGCTGTGTTGCATCAGGATACCGTTGGGCCAAGTCTTCCATGATGCTACGGATGACGGTGGCCACATCGATCGCAGTTGCATAGGTCCCATGAGTGGGTCTATTGCTTACAGGCAAGGGATCTCGCTGCAAGGGTTTGGCACGCGGTTGGCTCTCTCC
>JBAVRC010000831.1:0-1627 GCA_049694615.1 Thermosynechococcaceae cyanobacterium
TCGACCTGATTACCGTAAGTGACCCAAGATCCCAAGGATAACTCGCTGACTTGTAAGCCAGATCGTCCCAATCGTCGATATCTCATACTCAATCTGCCTTTTAGGAATCCAAATACAAGGGAGATGCTCTGCCAAACTCCTACATCCTATCTGCTATCAATTATCAGAGCGATCGCGACTCCTCTGAACAATCTTCCTGCCATCGCAGCCTATATGTACCAAGGAACCGCAACCAAGCAGGCTATCGTGTCGCACCAGAATTGGAATCAATCATGAGTTGGGAAACATCAACTGCTTCAAAGGCATCGCCTGTGATGCTATTGAAGGAAGAGACCAGAACATCGTTGTTCCAACGAGAGTCCGGGATGCCACTGATATACCAGTCGCTTCCATTATCTGCCAAAATCAGGCCGTATTTTTTCATGGCAATCAATAAAACCTGTACTTGACGAGGATATGGGCTAATATCGAAAGACGCTTTTAACCTAAATCGCTGGCCCATTGGCGGCACTTTCAGATTGGTGTTGCTGGATGCATAGTGTCGAGCTGGCCACACATATTTGCGTTGGGTAACCGATGCTGTAAAGCGGATAGCATGGGCAATTTCTCCCGCGCTGACTTCTGCATAACGAACCAAGCCAGGGAAGATCGGTAATCCTGCTGCATCTGCCGAGGTCCATCCTGCTCGCCGCAGTGCATTGGAGTTGAGATCAAAAATTGCACCAGACCCGGCTTTCCAAGTTCCACTCAATTGCGGGTACGCCTTCCAAAGCTCGTACAGTTTACAGTTGTCCTGATCCAGCAATAAAACATGGCGATCGCCAGAGCTTTTGGGTCCGCCTTCAATCAACGGACTGGTCGGAATCGGATAGGGGCCGCTATCGCTCTCTGTGGCGTAGGTAAATTTGACCTTGACCTTGGGCTGTGTTCCAGAAACAACATTAAATGGAATACCAATGGGTCCACCATTCCACTTACCGGATCCAAAATCGGGGTGTAAATGGGTATTGCGACCCATACTGTCGATGTAAGCCCTTGAGCGCGAATCGACAGGCAATCCATCAACACGCGCATTCCAGATATTATCCGCAGGAAAAACCGGACATCCGCTGACCGTAGGCGAGGCTTTTGTTTTCAAAGCAATCAAGGATTGATTTGTTTTTAAGGTGCTTTGTTCAGATGGAACCTGGAAGGCATGGGGTTGTTGAGGCACGGATCCCCCTAATCCACTCATGACGGCAAACCATGCCAATGGACTCCATATCAAGCTTTGCACGTCGGATTCTCCTTCAGCAGTGGTTGAACAATAGCAGGATCTAGGTCACTCTTGCAGACGTTTGAAAAGGGATCGGGATAAATTGCTAGTCGTTAAGATCCCAACGCACCAAAAACGAAAGGTTGTGTACTTCGTTAGCTTTAGTGTTCCCAGATATTCATCTTTATGAACTGTTCTATAAACTGCTAACATTCAGTTTTGTCGGTATGGATGCATCTCTTTCAAAATGAGAAAATTTATTGCCATAAAATGTATCTAAGGTCCGATTCAATTCGGGCTCATAAGAAAAATCGGGTTGCGTTTCACATATATCCCCCATAAAACTCGAAATACTGCCGATTGCTAATCCTA
>JBAVRC010000832.1:0-3146 GCA_049694615.1 Thermosynechococcaceae cyanobacterium
GTCTTTGCCTGTAATGTTTTGGCATTGCATTTGGCTGGCACGGTCATTCATGACGCCTCCCACAACGTGGCTCACCGAGATCGCCTCATGAATGCCGTTATGGGTCATGTCAGCGGCTTAATCTTGGGGTTTGCGTTCCCGGTGTTTACGCGGGTTCACATGCAGCACCATGCCAATGTGAACGACCCGAAGAACGATCCCGACCATTTTGTTTCCACCTGCGGCCCCCTGTGGCTGATTGCGCCGCGCTTTTTCTATCACGAGATTTTCTTCTTCCGGCGGCGTCTGTGGCGCAATTATGAGCTGCTGGAGTGGTTCCTCAGCCGTTTGACCACAACGGGTATTATTTGGTTTGCCTCCGCCCACGGTCAACTGGCCTATGTGATGAACTATTGGTTTACCCCCGCGCTCGTGGTGGGCATGGCCTTGGGTTTGTTTTTCGACTATCTTCCCCATCGCCCGTTTCAGGAACGCGATCGCTGGAAAAATGCCCGCGTTTATCCGGGGAAGTTGCTCAATCTTTTGATTTTGGGCCAAAACTACCACCTGATTCATCACCTGTGGCCTTCCATTCCCTGGTATAAGGTGCAACCGGCCTACTATGCCGTTAAGCCGCTCCTCGATGCCAAGGGCAGTCCCCAAACCCTGGGAATTTTTAATCGCCAGAACATTGGCAGTTTTCTCTACGATGTGCTGGTAGGGATTCGGTTTCATCGAGAAGCGATCGCTGAAGCCAAACCCGACAGCCAGACGGAGAATCTGGTGCTGCTGGAAGACAAACACCTCCATACCGAATCGTTGCGCGAACCGACAACCGAAGCCAGAGACGCATCTCGGCTACACGCTTCAGATCGAGCAGCCTAATGCGCGGCATAGAAACCCTGCGGTCTTTACAATGAAGAGGTCGAGAGTGATTGAGTAGTTGGGTCTATGGCTCCCGCCATCTTTGTTCAGCATTTGCAGAAGCGCTACGGTCAGACGGTAGCGGTCAAGGATGTCTCGTTTCAGGTCGAAGCCGGAGAAATTTTCGGTTTGCTCGGCCCTAATGGGGCCGGGAAAACCACGACACTTCGCTGTCTCTGCACGTTAACCGCCCCCGATGCTGGGCAAGTGGAGGTGGCGGGCGTTTCTGCCTTGACCCATCCCAAAGTGGTCCGCCAGTTGCTGGGATATGTGGCCCAAGAAGTGGCCCTAGACAAAGTCCTAACGGGCCGCGAACTGCTCCGCTTACAAGCCGCGCTGTATCATCTGCCCAAAGCAGCGATAGCGGACCGGATCGAGACGGCTTTGAGCCGTTTGGGGTTAGATGCCTGGGCCGATCAAAAAACAGGGACTTACTCCGGTGGTTTGCGCAAGCGGTTGGATCTGGCTGCAGGGCTGCTCCACGAACCAGCGGTTTTGGTCCTAGACGAACCCACGGTGGGTCTGGATATTGAAAGCCGCCGCGTGATCTGGGATTTTTTGCGGCAATTGCGCGATCGCGGCACGACGGTGTTAATCACTAGCCACTATTTGGAGGAAATTGATGCCCTCGCGGATCGGGTGGCCATCATCGATCACGGGCAGGTGTTGGCCGCCGGGACGCCCTCGGAACTCAAGGACCGGGTGGGGGGCGATCGCATTACCCTAAGACTGCGGGAATTTACGCCGCTGGCTGAGGCCGAGCAAGCCAAAGCCCTGGCAGAAGCCTTGCCCTTTGTCCAGGAAGTCATTATCAATGGCGACCAAGGCAATTCGCTCAATCTGGTCGTGACGCCCCAAAGCGATGCGCTCCTAGCCCTGCAACAAGCACTGAAAGCGAACCATCTTCCGGTGTTTGGCATTGCCCAGTCTCGCCCCAGCTTAGACGATGTGTATTTGTCGGCAACCGGACGGACGCTCTTGGATGCTGAAATTGCAGCCTCCAGTCAGCGCGATCTAAAAGCCGAACGGAAGCAAAGTATGCGGTAACGGGTTAACTCACGTGCAAATTCACAAAAAGGGTCAAAATCAGGGTTAACTGCACCACGAGGGCAACCAAGTAGATTAAGGTACGGGTCCGAAACAAGGTTAAGAGCAGCCCCATGCTCTTTAAGTCGAACATGGGACCGAACACCAAAAAAGCCAGCAAGGCCCCACTGGTGAACGTTGAGGCAAAGGAAAGGGCAAAAAAGGCATCCACTGTTGAACAGATAGAGATGACACCTCCTAGCACCAACATGGCGACGACCGAGGTGACGGGGCCTTGGCCAATGCTTAAAATCCAGTCGCGGGGCACAGCCACTTGGAGCGCAGCGGCGATTAAACTACCCAAGACCAAGACACCGCCCAACTCGCGCAGTTCTTGAACCATGTTTTCCAGGAGTAAGGGGAGGCGATCGCGCCATGGGATCGCTGACTTTTTCCGGGGGCGGTTGAGGGCTGAAACGGCAGCGGCATCAAAGGCAACGGGCTGACCGGGCTGACCCAATAAAAAGGTCCCCGATTGCAACAGGGTTGGCATTGAGCTCTGGGGCTGCATGACCGACTCCGGCACCCAGCGGGCCAAGGCTGGTTGCAGAAATGGGCGAAAATCCGGTTGGACGCTAAAGATCCAGCCGACCGTTGTGGCGATCGCCAAGGAAAACACAACCCGCAGCACCACAATTTCTGGCTGATCGCGAAAGGCCGTCCAAGTGGCCCAAATGACGACCGGATTGATGGTTGGAGCCGCCAGCAGAAACCCGATGGCCACGGGAACGGAAACGCCCTGCATCAAAAGGCGTCGGGCCACAGGGACATTACCGCACTCGCACACCGGAAACAGAAACCCCAGACAGCTCCCAGCTAATGCCCCCAGAAAGGGGTTTTTCGGCATAAGCGCAATCAGGCGTTGCTCGTCTACAAAAATCAGCAAGAGGCTGGAGACCAACACCCCAAGCAATAAAAAAGGAATGGCCTCGACCATCAAACTCAGAAAAAGCGTCAGTCCGCTGTTGAATTGAGGCATGTTGCTGTAATACGCCGTCGCAGAAGGGGTTAATCAGGATGCACCCCGATCATCATACCGATTCGATGTCTAGGTTGTCCCCTAGGGACTGGTTCAGGATGTAAACCTCATCTGACTGGGCTAATTTCAGGCTGGAGCGTTGGGATGTTCCCCTAAAGATACAAACCCACCACCTGTA
>JBAVRC010000833.1:0-5552 GCA_049694615.1 Thermosynechococcaceae cyanobacterium
GGATCGGGTGATTTACGAAAGCGAGGAGTGGGACTACTTGCCGCAAATTCGGATGCGAGTGCGCCAGTTGCTGACCAATTCCTATTGGGTGCAAACCCAATGCCCGGAACCTTGCCCTAAAACAGGCTTTGCGATTCAAACCCTCTACGACGAGATTGGCTATCCCCTGACGGTTCAGACCGTTCTCTTTCAGCCGGGGGTTTGCTCGCCGATCCACAATCACGGCACTTGGGGAGTGGTAGCTGTGCTCCAAGGCCAAGAAAAGCATCAGTTCTGGCGACGCACCCATGACCCGGACTTTCCCGACCAAATTGCGCCCGTGGGCGAAAAGATTTTGACCCCCGGCGAGATCATCAGCTTTACACCCCAAGCCATTCACGCCATCGAAGCCATTGGCCCAGAACCCACCCTGACGTTTCAACTCTACGGCGACACCCAACCGCGATCGCGCTTTGAATTTGACCCCATCGCGCACAAGGCCAAACGCTTTTAAGGGCGATCCCATTTTTCCCCCTCTTAAGGATGCGACCCATGCACCGCAAACTGAAGACTATTTTGACCGTTGGTGGCATTGCCCTGTTGGTCATGGCCCCAGCCCTCTTCGTGGTTGGGTGGGTCTGGCAACTCCACCTCGATTTTGTTCAGGCGCGAGTAGACCCCTTGCCAAACCCCATGCCGCAGTTGGGCTTAGTCCCTGCACGGCTGGAGTGGGGGTGGGGCATCCCGATTGCGTTGGGCTTCGGTCTGGGGGGATGGCAGATCTATCGAACGTATCGCACCGCCGTTTTTAAGGGCCAAATTGCTCGACTGGAGAAGCTTTGGCAGCAGAGTACCCCACAGGAAAATTACCGATGACTGAATCCAGACAGGATCAATATTACCGCCTCATTGAATTACTCCTCAGTTGTCCCAATGGGCAAGAACCCGATGTCCTGGATGCACAACCGGGTCTTTTGGATGCGGGTTTAGTACAGACGATGATCCAGGTAGCGTCTGTGTTAGCCCATCAAGATAATCAAGATGGGGCAAGATGCTTGGTGCATATTGCACGGGAGTTGGCGAAGCAATTGGGATTATACCCACAGCCCTCGTCAAAGAAGGCGTAAGGTGATTCGTATATTCCTAACTTAATTGCCAAACATTGCGGAAGTGGATAAACTCAAATACGAAATAAATTGGTCTGGATCAAATTCATAGGGAACGAATAAAGGATGGCCAACGCCAGAATCGGAGCGAAAATATACGCCATTGGTTATGATACAAAACGTAATGCCATCCAGCCACTTGCTAGCCGTTAACCCATAAACGCTGGAGGTACGCAGTTCGCACATCAAATCCGTCATGCTAACGGTTACCAAATCATTAGCTTGGCGATCGCCAAGGCAGCTTGTCTCAGTTGCAGTGTGATTGCTGGACAGAATCAGCCATACTAAAGGTATTGGACCTAGGATCATCACTATCTCAATGAGTCTCTGTATCAATCCCAATTGCAATGGCCCCCCCAACTCAGATGAGGAGCTGTTTTGTAGAACGTGTGGAGCGGAGATCCTGCTGGAAGGGCGTTATCGTGTGCTTCGTCTGTTGGGCGAAGGGGGATGTGGCAGGACTTACGAAGTCAGCGATCTCAACGGCATCGCCAAAGTGCTGAAGGTTCTGACGCGCAATGAGCCAAAGTATGTGGAATTGTTTAATCGAGAGGCCCAGGTTCTGAGCCAACTCCACCACCCCGGAATTCCAGCCGTAGAGCCAAATGCCTATTTTAAGGTTCATCTGCCCAAGGCAACTGAATCTTTATATTGTTTGGTAATGGAGAAAATTACGGGATTGGACTTGCGGAAATACCTGCAACAGCGGGGTAGTCCGATCGATCAAGTATTGGCAGTTCAGTGGCTTATTCAACTGGCCCAAATTTTGCAGGCCGTCCATGGGCAGCAAATTTTACATCGGGACATTAAGCCCTCCAATATTATGCTCAAGTCGGATGGCCATTTGGCCTTAATCGATTTTGGAACGGTACGCACCATTACAAATGTTTTTGCCGACAATCCTGAAACCCAGGCGACTCGAATTGTATCGGCATTGTACACACCCAATGAACAAATGAAGGGGAAACCTGTCCCACAGTCGGATTTCTTCGCATTAGGGCGAACCTTTGTTTATCTCCTCACGGGCAGAGATTTAAGCGACTTGTACGATCCAGATTCCGATACTTTGAATTGGCGCACAGCCGTTCCCACACTTTCGGTTAAATTTGGCGATTTTCTCGATCAAATGATGGCCCCATTAGCCGCACAGCGACACGCCAATGCGGAAATCATTCTTTTGCAACTCACTAATATTCAGCGCGATTTTCTGGCCTCTTCTGCCGTCCTAACCCCTACCCAGTGGGGAAATGCACCGACACAATTAGCGCCCCACCGCCAAGGCGGTCTACCACCCGTCTTTACCCCTCATGCTCTGAATTCGGTCAGTCCACCACCTCCCGCCAACCGCACGGCAGTGGGTCAAAACCCGCCCTTGCCGCCGAGGATCAGTCCAGACTTTATGGGCCGTTGTCAAAAGGAGTTGGCCGAATTTATTGGGCCGATCGCCTCAATTATTTGTCGCAGAACCCTAACGCAATTTCCCCAAATTTCGGAGGCTGAGTTGGTGGAAGCTCTAGCTCAAAAAATTCCGAATCGTCAGGATGCGCAAACCTTTCGACAACGATTGCGCTTTTAGGGTTCATCCGCAAGGCGTTGCAAGGCCACGCTGGCTGCTGCCGCCACTTGGGGGTGGGCATCTTTTTGCAAATACCGGAGTGCCGATTGGCTCTTAGGCGCGGGCAATTGTCCTAATGCGATCGCCAGTCGCTGTCGCATAAACCAATCCTTCGACTGCACAAAATCCAGCAACACGTCCACTGATTGCACATCCCCAATTTCTGCCAACGCTGTGATTGCCGCTGCTTGGATCACCTCTTCCGACTGTTTCAGGGCTTCAAGTAACACATCCCTAGCCCGCAGTTCCTTGAGGTTGCCTAAAGATACGACGGCACTAAACTGAACCAGCCAACTGTCGTCCTCTCGAAACGCGCGGACCAACGGTTCAAAGGCACGGGGATCGGCGATCGCGCCCAATGCTGCGGCTGCATCGGCCCGGGCCGCATAATCTTCATCCTGCGTCAGCAACCCCAACAACAACCCATAGACCTCAGGGGTGGGCTTGTCCCCCAACAGACCAATCGCCATAGATCGCACGGGCAGATGATCATCGTGCAGCACCATTTTGACCAGCGGAATAGCAGCCTCCGCCGGAACCGACCGTAAGGCAATGAGGGCTAAGAGGCGATCGCGGGCATTCGTGCTGCGCAGTTGGGTGGCGAGGTCGGTTAGGTCAACAGAAGACATGGGCATTGTAAAAAAGTTCAGCCAACCCAATCTGCACACAACAGGCAAGGCGTTGTTGCAATAGAGCAGACAAGCCAATTGTAAAGCGAATGGTTAGCCCAGCTATGATCCGATTGGAACCGTTCCCATCTGTTTCCATCCCTTATGCCGCATAAACGTTGCCATGAATCATCCTCGCCGTCGACTCAAACATTGGTCCCAGAGATTGTTGCTCATGGTGGGGCTTATTTTTGGAGTGGTGTTTTACAGCCATAACATTGAGCCAAATTGGATCCAGGTGAAGACCATCCCGTTGCAGTTGCCCCACTTGGCCTCTGAATTTTCCGGGTACCGGATCGTCCAGCTCTCCGACATCCATGCCGATCCCTGGATGACCGCCCAACGTCTCGGCACGATTGTTGAACGGGTCAATCGCCTCCAACCGAACACCGTGGTGTTAACAGGGGACTTTGTGACCCGATCGGCAGCACAATTTGCACCCCATCTATTGGCACTTAAAGCCTTACATCCAACCGATAAAACCCTGGCTGTTTTAGGCAATCACGATGCTTGGAGCAATCCTGACCTCGTTCAATCCGCTTTGGAAACCTTTGGCGTGGACGTTTTGGCGAACCAAGTGGCAACTCTATCCCGTGAGTCAGCGCAATTGCACATCGCCGGAGTGGACGATGTTTGGGCCAAACGCGATCGCCTGGATGCCGTATTGGCCAGCCTCCCCCCGAACGGAGCAAGTATTTTGTTAGCCCACGAACCTGATTTTGCAACCCGAAGTGCAGCCACCGAACGCTTTGATCTACAACTTTCCGGCCATTCCCACGGCGGGCAAGTCCATATTCCCTTCTTGCCACGGGTGCTGCCAGCGCTAGGCGAGATCTATCCCATCGGGCAATACCAAGTCGGTTCAATGATTCAGTACACCAATCGCGGGGTTGGCATGTCTGGTCTCCCCTTTCGGTTTAACTGTCGTCCCGAAATCACGGTCTTTACCCTTCACCCAACCGCCTAAAGCGATGTAAAGGATTAGGTTATCTTCAAGACCGTTGACCTTGCGATCGCTGCCCACCGAGAGACTTGGCTGAAATCGCAAAGCATCTCTGAATAAAGAATTCTAAATCAAGCCCCTCCCTTCGCGTAGGATGGCTATAGCAAAGTTCAGTGCGGGGACGCTACAGAATCATGTCGAGTGCCATCGGAACCCATTCGCAGTTGGGCCTAGAGACCCAATACGCCGCCCTCAATGCCCTCCCCGAAATCTGGCCGATCGCCGCCCATCGCTTCGGGTCCATCGTTGCCCTTAACGACCCCCACAATACCCCTGCCCTCAAACTCACTTACGCCGAACTGTGGCAGAACATCCAACACATTGCTGCCGCCTTGCAGCAACTTGGCGTTAAACCCGGCGATCGCATCAGCCTCTTTGCCGACAATTCCGCTCGATGGTTTATGGCCGATCAGGGCATCATGACCGCTGGCGGCGTCGGTGTTGTCCGCAGTTCCGCCGCCGACCCCGCCGAACTGGCCTTTATCCTAGCCAACAGCGAATCTTCCGGTCTGATCGTCGAAGATCTGAAAACCTACCGCGACCTGCGATCGCACCTTTCCGCCGAAACCCTCTCCTTCATTGGGCTCCTCTCGGATGAACCCTCTCCAGAAGACGCTCCGTTTCCACTGCTCAACTTCACCCAAATCCTAGACTTGGGTAAAACCAACCCATACACCCCGGTGGCCTACCAACGGGACCAGTTGGCCACCTTGATTTATACCTCCGGGACCACCGGACAACCCAAAGGCGTTCGGCTCAGCCATCGCAACCTGATGCACCAGATGAATACCTTCCCAACGGTGCTGCAACCCCAACCGGGCGATAACGTCCTCAGCATTTTGCCCTCCTGGCACAGTTTCGGTCGCACCGTCGATTACTACCTCCTCTCCCACGGCTGTACCCAAACCTATACCTCCATTCGCCACATCAAAAAAGATCTGCAAACCTATCGCCCTGCCTATATGGCCAGCGTCCCACGTCTGTGGGAGTCCCTCTACGAGGGCATTCAAAAACAATTCCGCGACCAGCCTCCCGGCAAACAAAAACTGGTTCAACGATTTTTCGCCCTGAGCGATCGCTACATCCAAGCCCGTCGGATCGTCCAGCGGTTGGACCTGAAT
>JBAVRC010000834.1:0-3958 GCA_049694615.1 Thermosynechococcaceae cyanobacterium
GTCTTCCTCTAGGGAGAATCAGAAGTAGATAGGCAAAGAGTTTACAGGCATGAAAAGCCCAGGAAATGCGACAGCAGCGCAGATTCGCAATCGCATAGAACAAGAAGCGGGTAAATATTGGCGACCAAGGGATTTTCCTGAATTGCCGCCGTATGCAGTGAGCCAAACGCTGTCTCGTCTCGTCAAGTCAGGCATCATCGAGCGAGTCAGTAAAGGGTTATACTACCGACCCCGCCCGACGCGCTTTGGCCAAAGCCGCGCCAGTGAAAGCGAAATACAATCCCTATCGATGCATCAAAAGGTCATGCCTGCTGGGATAAGCGCAGCAAACTTATTGGGCTTTAGCACCCAAAACGTGGGACAAGGGGAATTTGCCACCGCTGCCGCCAGCGTACCCCGCAAAATAATAGGTCAGAGCGTCCGTCTGCATACCCGTAGACCCGAAGTCTGGAACACACTGTCGTGGATAGAAGCAGGCTTGCTCGATCTGCTCAGAACGCGGTGTAAATATAGCGAACTAACCGAGGAAGAGACGCAAGAACGTCTGCTGCTATACCTGGGTGAAGGCGATCGCTATGAGCGCCTAGCGGAGATAGCCAAGACCGAACCGCCACGAGTTCGAGCGATGCTGGGAGCACTTGGCCAAGAACTGCAAAAAAGTAGCAAACACCTTGATGCGCTTCGACAATCCTTGAATCCGATCTCGCGTTTTGAATTTGGGAAGCTGCGCACCTTGCGTTATGCAAAGGAATGGCAAGACAAATGAAGCTATTTGAATGCCCCGATTTTTACGATGCGATCAAAGCAGCTAAAGAACACTTTACAGGTTCTGGCCTCAGTGAACAGCTAATCGAGAAAGACTATTACGTCACGGAAGCCTTGCGAATCATTGCCGTGGAATGGCCCAAACAAGTTGTCTTCAAAGGGGGAACAAGCTTGTCAAAAGGCTGGAAGCTGATCAACCGATTTTCGGAAGACCTCGACTTATTCCTAAACCAGAAAGTTTTTGAACCCCGATTAAGCACAACCCGCACCGATAAAACGCTCAAAAGCATTGAAGAAAAAGTCGGCACATATCCAGCCCTGCGCTACCTATCAAAAATAGAGAAAAGTCGCAGTCGTTCTGAAAGAGGAATATCCCGCACCAGTGATTTTGAGTATCCCATGCAATTTTCAGCGAACGGAGCGATTCAAAATCGAGTTCTTTTAGAAATGGGCATTCGGAGTGGAGACTTTCCAGTAGAATCGGTGCAACTAAACTCATTTTTGGCTGAATTTTTGCAGAATATAGGTGAATCACTAGATGCAGAAGATGAAATATCTTTCACCATGCTCCTGTTACATTTCCGCAGAACATTTGTAGAAAAATTGTTCAGCCTGCATTCCAAAATAATACAGTATCAGCTAGATAGAAGCCCATTTTCTAACTACACTCGTCATTATTATGATCTTCTGTGTTTAGCTAAACAGCCCGAAGTAAAAACAATGCTCCGGTCAGAAGAATATATCAGCATTAAACAAGACTGCGATCGCATTAGCCAAGAATATTTCAAATAGCGGTATCATCGTCCTCAAGACCTCAAGTTTTCAGAGAGCATCGCATTCTTTCCAACAGGCGAACTGAGGCAGGCGATCGCCAAAGAATATAAGCAGCAGTGTGATAGCCTTTGCCTTAGCCCCTATCCACCTTGGGAAGCCGTTGAAGAATGCTTTGAAGAACTGCGTGAATGGCTGTAAACACAACTCTTGTGGAACTTATTACCCCCATGATTCACTGACAGGGAATGGGTCATGAGCCTGAGCGAAAGCAGCCAGCGCGGTGCAGAGCATGAAGCGGCTGTTGTTTAACACGGTAAATGTCCTCGTTAACGCAATAAATGTCCACTTCGGCCTAGTAAAAAATCCTGAAAGCCTTTTAGATAAAGATTTTTGAAGAAATATTTAGGCAGACTGAAGCAAGATTTGCCAAAGATTTTTTACAGAATTAACAGATTAAATGTTCACAGAGGTGCCATTTAAGAACCTGTTTGAAAAGTAGGCTCAAACCTTGGCTAGGGTTAGATTCCAGCGATTTTAACCCTTTCCCCTGAAACTCTTGCCGTTGAAGGCTTTCAGGGTACTTTTCAAACAGGTTCTAAGGCCATTCCGCAGAATTGGGACAATTATTGTGTTAATTTTTGCGGATACATCTGAAATAGCTACAATCCTCTCTGGATAAGGATTGTAGCTATCTAAGAAGAGGACAATTAATCTTTTGAAGTGGCCATTTAGCGTGTTAAATGACATCAGGAGAGAGGAGAAGAGTGATTTTTAATCCAGTCGGTGAAAGCCTCTTCCGAAAGGATGCCGTCAGCTAAATTTTCCATCGTGTGAACAACCTCAACTTGAGAAGCCTGAAAATTTAAGCCGTTGATTTTCAGGAAAGCAACGGAGACAACAAAAGCAGTTCTCTTATTGCCATCAATGAATGGGTGATTCTGACAAATACCGTAGCCGTAAGCAGCAGACAAGCGTGCCATGTCAGCATTTTCATAGAAGAAGAAATTTTTAGGACGAGCGAGAGCCGAGTCGAGTAAACCAGCATCACGAAGTCCATATTGACCACCGAAAAGCTCAATTTGACGGTCATGGACAACTAAAACAGCGTCCCGTCTGACCCACTTGGGTTCATCCATTAAGCCAGCGCCTTCAAAGCATCTCGATATTCGGCAGTTGTTTCTTCGGCAGCAGCTAGAAAAATTTCAAAGTCAGGGTCATAGGGAGAGAGAGAAATACCTTCCGAAGTCACAGAGATGTTGAGCATATCTCCTTCTCTAAGACCGAGCTGATCTAGGACATCCTTGGGTAACGTAGTGCCGAGGGAACTTCCAATCTTTCTGAGTTTGGTTTGCATTGTGACTACTGAAGTAGAGGAACGGGACAAGATCATTATAATATTCATTATAACAATTCATTTAGCTTCCTTTCTCGCCCCGCCGCCGAATAGTGTCGAGTATCACGCTATTTGTCGTTGATACCACGCTCTATGTCGCAGCGAAAAAGCGGTAAAAGTTTTTCCTGAAAAGGGTTTGAATGATGTAGTATACCAAGGTTGTGTCGTACCGCGTTCTTTGTCGTAATCTTTTAGGTGTGAGTACCGCGCTCTATGTCGTGCGTGTGAGGCATGATTTGATTTGCATTGTTTCTGTAATGCTAAATTCATATTGATTTTTGGAAATTCCGGCAATGGTTCATGAGCTTGAGCAGCAGTAGCCAGCGTGATCGCAGTGCATGAAGCGGCCAAAGGGGATGCGATCGCTCAAGCGCGAAGTGCTGAAAGCATTGATGTAACTGAGCTTGGTGCAATGTTGAATTTTGAGGCAAAGATTGAAGGATCATATGCAAAGTGGCGATCTCCTACGATAAAATGTATAAAAAGGTCAAAACGCTGAGGGTTTCAAATTGAGTGCGATCGCTAAGACGCGAAGTGCTGAAAACATTGGTGTGTAGTAACTTGAGAAGTTGAAGGATCATGTGCGGAGTAGCGATCGCAGAGCATGAATTGTTCAAAGGGAATGTGATCGCTCAAGCGCGAAGCGCTGAAAGCATTGATGTAATTGGGCTTAGTGCAATGTTGAAGTTTGAGGCAAAGGTTGAAGGATCGTATGCAAAGTAGCGATCGCCTACAGCAAATAGATATTAAGGTCAAAACGCTGAGGGTACCAAATGGGATGCGATCGCCAAGGTGCGAAACGCTGAAAGCATTGATATACAAGGATTTTAAGGATTACAAAAGGAACACTACAAGGATTTTATGTATTGCCTGACACAGAAAATGGTTTATGTATTTTAGGGCCAATAGTTGAAGGATCATGCACAGAGTGGCGATCGTAGACAGAGTTTTATACAACATATAGGGTGTTAAGTATAAAGTTGAAGGTTTGCACGTACATTATATAGAGTATAGCACATACAGTAC
>JBAVRC010000835.1:0-4034 GCA_049694615.1 Thermosynechococcaceae cyanobacterium
GATTACAATTGCTCACCTTGACAGGGGTAGGGTTATGCCCAATGTGGTGATTGTCCGAGTGGGCGGTTACTGCGATTGGGTGGAGGGGCAACTTAAGCAGCAGCAAGCACCCGTAGAAACTTTTGCCTTCGCAGGGGACTACTATGCTTTGCCTAACTTGGTTCCGCTTCTAACTCGTCCATCGCGGCTGGAACTTCTGATGGAGATTCTGGAAACGCCGCTACCTGTGCGAGAGGTTAAATAGGATGAGAAGCAGTACGGTTTGATGTATTTTGAGCCGTACTGCTTTTTTCTGACATCTCAATACACGGAATCCGCGTAAAATATCAAGGGAAATTGGTGCGATCTCCTACTGTGAAAACCGACTTGTCCAAAAAATCACGGATCGATTGCAAGGACAGACGGATGTCCAAAATCGAGCGATAATTGAATTGGTCAGTACTGTAATGGCCTACAAGTTTCCAGAACTGAGTTGGGAGGTGGTTACGGATGGAGGAGGCTCAATCCTTGATTTTGCGTCTGCTTGCGCGTCGGTTTGGTTTGGTTGATCAGGTTACTGAGTCCCAAATTCGGTCTTTGTCGTTGAGTCGGCTGGAAGATTTGGGCGAGGCGTTGTTGGAGTTTAGTCAGTTTTCAGACTTGAGCGATTGGCTGGCATTGAGTTAACGGCAGACTCGAATCAGGTCAGGCTGACACCCTAATTTTTTATTCAAGTTGAGAAAGGTTTGTTAGGCAGTCGGCATCCTGTCATATTCTTCTGGCTCCACATCGGGAACTTTGGCTAAGATTGCTTCATACTTTGCCCGATCACCTCTTATAGCGCGATCTTTAAGATAATTTTCTGTCATCAAAGCTGAGAGTTTTTCCGCGATCGCGGTAGATATAAATTGATCGATAGAAATTCCATCACGACCAGCGAAATCAGACAAACTTTTGTGTAATGAGTCAGGAATTTGAACTTGAACAATACTCATGGCAGCTTTCCTATCAGGTGTAAAAACTCTGAAGGCTTAAGTAGCTTTAACCCAAACTGCTCAACGCCTGCAAAGTCACGGGTGTTATATGTAATTATACTCTCACATCCTGCTTTGACTGCAAGCTCCAGTACCATTTCATCTTTTGGGTCGTGCAAGAATGGTCGCCAAAGGAAGAAAATTTCATGAGGCACCCCCACTGCGCAGTAGAAATCGATTAGATCATCGACTTCATTACGACTTAGGTAAAGATTTGGCAGCTCCCGTAGCAAAACCTCTGTATATTCCAGTACAAGAGGTACTGACAAGTGTATGTCAAAGTGTTCTGTATCAATAAGTGATAACAATTGAAATGAACTACCACGCCTAGATCGCAACCCAGCAACAATGACGTTGGTATCAATAACGACTTGAGGTAATGGCATTTGGAACTAAAAGTCTATTGCTATCTGTATGTCTCAACTCTATCATCAGAATTGATCGCCACAATTTTGCCATAATTATCAACTTCGACCTATGAGCACACTTGAGATTCCTAGAGATCGTCGCCCCGTTGGGAAAATTTTTCGTTGCTTTAGCGGGGGTGTCGTACTGCCATAGGTTAAATATCTCTGCAACTTAGCCCTTCCATTTTAGATGGGAGCGACAAATCTGATTTCAGCGCTTGTAGAGTAGACTTGAGTAAGTCGGGTTTGGCATGGGTTTCGCGCCTCAACCCAACCTACCCTACTTTAAACCTACTGCCTGATCGCAAGTCAAACAAATTCTCCCGAAAAGGCGATTGCCTCGTTTAAATGTTCAATCGGATAGGGATTGCTTAAACCTGGGATAACTACCAAGTTCACTGGGCGATAGCGAACGATGATTTGCGAAAAACACAGAGCGGACTGCTCAGCGTTCTGGTGCAACGCCTTGTCATGTGTGTATTGCATGAAGAGAATTATCAGAGAATACAATTTAAATTGACTAGTTCTGATTTCTCACTTCCCATTGAAATATTATGTCATTTTCAAATATATCGATTAATTTAATGAGTACAAAAAAAGTTGATCCGACTGGTTGTACAGTTGCAATCATTCCTTTTTTCATTCTCGCGAAGTGACTAGGGAATCTGAAAACTAATGGATCAGTGACGTCTCCAAAGTTTCTGGCTCCGGTAGCTACTCTTACAGAGCCATTATCACTCGAAAGATCTACACATCCATGCGTTGGTTGTAGAGTAGCCCATGTTATAGGGATGATTCTTGAGTCTGTTTTACTGAAGTGGACTTCAATACTGATACCGCTTTGAACTACTGGGACACGTCTCTTTCCATTACCGTAGATCTTGTGAATTTCTCCATATTCGAACGTTTCTTCCTCAACAGCAGCTCGTAATTTCCTATTAAAAAAACTCACACTTATATTATTTGCTAACAATTTCCTAAATCCTTGCGAATAAATCGATCCATTGGGATCTAAGACACCTATAACAACTTCATTTATTCCTGAATTTATTATTAACTCTGCGCAAGACTGGATATCTTGGTCATTAAATAGTTCGACGCACGGCTCTAACGTTGTATAGATAATTGAGCCACGAAGCTGATCAGCACGTAATTTTTCTATTGCTACGCGTTCGGCGTGGACATTTCCCCGTTCACCACGATAACCAGTTGAGAGAAGTTCTCCGCTTTTCGCGATCACAGAACCCACACGAGGATATTCCGTACACTTGAGGTGCTCCTCAATTGCCATTTTCATAAAGTCTGTTTTTGAAAATATCTTCGACATATCGTCTTGTATGCATAACTATTGGTTAAATGACAAATTGTCGTCTATCACCCTCTATGGGCTATTTAAATGACACGATATCGTCTAACACTCTGTAGAAAGATATTATATGACAGATGTCAGGGCATTCAGAATCTGTAGGTACGACTCCCACGATATTCCATGCAATACAACTCGTTGTTCTCCAACGATAGGTTGCTGAAGTTCAGTTTTTGGCTCCGGTGCTGCGATCGCCACTAACAACCTCCTCCATCAAAACTCTAATATTGAATCTCCCTAGCCTATAAATTGTATCAACAAGGCTTGGAATTGGATTGACAACGGCTTGTAGTATTTTGTAGTATAGACCAAAATTAGATCAAAATAAGTCAAAAATTGTGAGCAATGTCCGTAAGTTACTGGAACAACTTTCAACTCAGGCAGAACAACTACGTTCTGCCCAGTTTCTTGCACCTTGCGTTCGCAGGGGACGAGTTCGCACCCGGTTAGCAGGGATGGTCTACACGTTTATTCCACAACCCAGTCATTTTGAAGGATGGGGTATCTTTCAACCCTCAAACGAACAAATCGCAGTGCTGGCGACAGAAGCAAATCTACCGCAAATCGAAACCTACCTGAACGCCCTTCAACCTTTTCGACTCCGCCTTGTGCGGCAACTCCAAGCCAAAACTTGGTTAGCCTATCCCGTAAACGAAGCCGATGTTCGTCAACGCATCGGAAAGGTTCATCCGATTCCGGTTCATTTAGTGACGGAAGGAAGCGTTTTTGACCCAGCGATCGCCCGTTTTGACGGCCAATCTTGGTGGTTTGAAGCCTTAGATCGAAGAGCCGATCCGATCATTGCGGATACTCTGCGGTCAGCACTCCGGCAACTCACCCCGCCAACAGAACTGAACTTTAAAGGCATAACCCCTGAAATGCGGAGTACCTATGACTTAGTGGCCCAGTCTACCGATGGCCTATCTCAACACCGCCAAGATGAACGGCGATTGCAGAAGGCCCTCAAAACAGGCGGCGGAAGTCTCCAATCTTTCCAGGAACAGGAAGACTTCTGGACAGTCGAGTGGACCACCTCAGATGGAGAACGACACACCAGTGCGATCGCCAAAACCGACCTCACCGTTGTTAGTTCAGGCATTTGTTTGAGCGGACGCGATCGCGACTTTGACCTGCAATCTCTCGTCGGCGTAATAGAAGACCGAGCGTATTAAGACGATTACTATCATGTCTATCTTTTTTCACGAACAACTCCATCGCTCTCGACAGAGCATGGCCAAAATCCGAGAC
>JBAVRC010000836.1:0-8690 GCA_049694615.1 Thermosynechococcaceae cyanobacterium
AAACTCACATTTTGGCAGCGTATTCTGGAATTTTCCCATGGGTTAGGGGGCACCTTACCCGTGTTATCCTTGGCTTTTTTACCCTTAGGGTTAGCGACGGTCTGGTCGATTCTCCACCATCAGGAAGTCATTGTCATGCCTTGGGTGACTGGGATCGCAATGGCCATGATTTCGCTGACGGCTTTAGCCAATGGTTGGCTCACCTATCGCTTGGCTGGATGTCATTCCCTGGTGGAGATGCTGGCTTCGACGTTAGCTTCATTGTCGTTGTCGCATATTCGCTTTGTCGGCGCATTTAAGGCTTTGTTTGCGCGGCGATCGCTGAAATGGAGACGCACGAACAAATTCAAAGTATGGCCGAATCATATCGAAGCGCTCAAATCAACGCAAACGGAATGCATATTGGCGATCGCGTTTGCCATCTTCGGTTTGAGCTTAGCCTCCAAAGCCTCCTATGCTCCCCCTGACTTGCTGTTATGGATTGCATTAGGGTTCATTGGCTTGGCGATCGTTTATCTGGCGGCTCTGTTGATGTCGCTGCTTGCCGAACTAGAACTCCGTTAATCGTTGACGGCCTGGTAAAGTGCGGCTTCAAAACGACGGGTTGATTCCTCCCAGCTATATTGGGCGGCGATCGCATAGGCCCTTTCCGACTGTTGCTGCCATTCAACCAGGTCCATGTCGCATAGCCTACAAATAGCTTGGGCCATCGCTGCGGCATCGAACGCGTCGAGCAAAATACCGCCACCCTTCCCCACAATCTCAGTCGCTGCTCCAGCGGGCGTCGCAATCACGGGCGTGCGACAGGCCATCGCTTCCAAAATGGGTAACCCAAACCCTTCCACACGACTGCTAAACAACCAGGCATCGCAGCGCCCGTAGAGATCTTTCAACTGGTGTTGTGGCGGTTGTAAAAAAAACTCGGTTCCAGGCGGCAACGGTAGGGTGGCCTTTGGGGCCGCCACCCCAAAGGCCACCAAATGCAAATCAGGATGCTGTTGGCGAACCTGACGAACGGCTTCTAGGGCAATATCGCACCCCTTCCAGGGCGTTACAGAATACACCAATCCGACCGTTGGGACTGCCGCCTTCGATCGCGGTGCGCTGTAGAACTGATTTAAATCGACCCCATTCGGGACCAGCGCCACTGGCCCTGCACCATAGCGGGTTTGGAGAATATCGACCAGCCACTGGGCGATCGCAATTTGGAAAAATGGCAATCGATAAGTGGCCTCAACCCGATCTCGGGGCAAGTACTCAAACACCTCATGATGTTGAATAAAGTAAACCTTTCGGCCTTTAGCAGGGGATAAAGCAGCAATCCACTCCGCCGTCTCCCACCAACTGGCAATGATGACATCCCCATCGGGCACATCGGCCTCTCTTAAAGGACGAGGCCGATCTAACGTGACACACCGAATCTGCAAATCCGCAAAATGAGAGGTCTCAGGATTAAAGACAGCCATTTGGGGAGACCCGTAAAATAGCGTTTTTAGTCTTTGTTTGACCGTAGGACGGGGGTAGGGACCGGCAATCACCGTCACCGAATGGCCCTGGCGCTGGAGTCGATCTGCATAGATTGCAATCACGCGTACCCCACCAACCAGGCTGTCATGGGGGATCACAAAGGTAATCCGCATGACTATGGAAGGGGCAAGGGCGTCGCAAACGAAGCGGTATGGGTGTCGAGATCCGGCTGTTCTAGAAGGGGAACCCCCTGGGCGATCACCGCTTGGATCAATCCTCTAAACAGAGGATGAGGGTTGTTCGGACGCGATCGAAATTCTGGGTGGAACTGGGTGGCCACAAAGAACGGATGATCCGGTCGTTCAATGATTTCCACCAAGCGTCCGTCGGGAGAGGTGCCACTGATCAGATAGCCTGCTTCCAAAAAGGGCGTGCGATAGGCATTATTAAACTCGTAGCGATGGCGATGCCGCTCGTAAACCACCGTCTCTTCATAGAGTCGATAGGCCAGGGAATTGGTCAACAAGCGACAGGGACATAACCCTAACCGCATGGTTCCGCCCAGATCGACCACATCCTGCTGTTCGGGCAACAGATTAATGACCGGGTGCGGCGTCTGGGGATCGAACTCGGAACTATGGGCATTGGTAAAGCCCGCTAGGTTTCTGGCCCATTCAATCACCGAACACTGCATGCCCAAACACAGCCCTAGAAACGGAATTCGATTTTCGCGGGCATAGCGAATCGCTTCGATCTTGCCATCCACGCCCCGAACCCCAAACCCCCCCGGCACGATAATGCCGTGCATGGATTTCAGGTAGGACTCAGCCCCTTGATCCTCTAGATCCTCGGAATTAATCCAGTGCAAATTGAGGGAAATGCCCGCTGCCAAAGAGGCATGGCGCAGGGATTCCACCACCGACAGGTAAGCATCGGACAAGCGCACATACTTGCCGACAATGGCAATATCCGCTTGCGTGGTGGGTTTGTAGAGTTGATCCACCAAGGTTTGCCACTGGCTGAGGTTGGGTGGACGTTCTTCTAAGTGAAGCTGACTCAAGACTTGTTCGGCTAATCCTTCTCGCTCCAGAATCAGCGGGACTTCGTAAATACTGCCCGCATCTTGGGCTGTAATCACGGCGGGCACGGGCACATCGCAAAATTCGGAGAGTTTTTCCTTGATACCCGGAAACAAGGGGCGATCGCAGCGACACACCAGCACATCGGGTTGAATCCCAATGGACCGCAATTCTTTGACCGAATGCTGAGTGGGTTTGGTTTTCATTTCCCCAGCTGCTGGGATCCAGGGAATCAGGGTGACATGCAGGTAAAGAATATTTTGCCGTCCCACTTCCTTGCGAAACTGACGAATGGCCTCTAGAAACGGGAGCGATTCGATATCCCCCACCGTGCCGCCAATCTCCGTAATCAGCACATCCGGAGTCTTATCCTGGGCCACCCGCAAAATCCGCTCTTTAATTTCATTGGTGATATGGGGGATGACTTGCACCGTGCCGCCGTTGTAGTCGCCCCGCCGTTCTTTGTTGAGCACCGACTGGTAAATGGACCCCGTGGTGACGCTGTTGAGACGAGACATGGCCGTATCGGTGAAGCGTTCGTAGTGACCCAGATCCAAGTCGGTCTCGGCCCCATCGTCGGTCACAAACACTTCGCCGTGCTGAAATGGACTCATTGTGCCGGGATCGACATTAATGTAAGGATCCAGCTTCAGAATCGAAACCGAATAGTCCCGCGATTTCAGCAGGCGCCCCAAACTGGAGGCGACAATGCCCTTCCCAATGCTGGAAACGACGCCTCCGGTCACAAACACGAATTTAGTCATATCAGCCTCTATGGTCTCGCCAGCCCAACCGATTTATTGTGCCACAGCTAAACCAACAGGTTGGACACCTTTTGGTAATTGTCTAAACTCCCGGAGTAAACCAGGCCGCGTTGCACATCCAAGGTGAGAATGGTGCCATCCCGAATCATCGCTGTGGCATTGGTCACCCCCACAATGACCGGAATCCCCAGGCGCAACCCCAACACCGCAGCATGGCCATTGCGATCGCCATCTTCCGTCACAATCGCGGCAGCCTTGCGAATCGCCTCCACATGGGCCGCCTCCGTGGTCGAAGCCACCAGAATCTCCCCCGCGTGGAAATCTTTCAGACTGTTTTGACCATTGGCAATCCGCGCCCGCCCGCTCACAGACCCATGCCCGATCCCGACCCCTTGGCCCATCACGGCGGTCACAATTTCCACCTTAATGAGGTCGGTCGATCCCGTCACGTTTTGCAGGGCACCTGCCGTCATCACCACCAGATCCCCTTCCCGCACATGTCCTTTTTCTAGGGCCGCATTAATGGATGCCTGAATGGTTTGCCGCACGGAGGGCAAGTTCAACACCAATAGCGGCTGGACCCCCCATACCAACTGCAATTGACGGGCCACTTCCACATGGGGTGTTACCGCCAAAATCGGAATATTGGGGCGAAACTTCGACACATTGCGAGCCGTGGCCCCGGTTTTGGTCAAACTGAGGATGGCTTTGGCCCCCAGTTGCACCGCAATTTGCCCCACCGCCGCACTAATGGCATTGGGGATAGACCGTTCCGAGGCAGTTTCCGTCATCCAGTTGGGCCAGAGATGGCGCTCCCGGTCAATGCGGGCGGCAATACGGGCCATGGTTGCCACTGCCTCCACGGGATATTTACCCACCGCCGCTTCATTGGAGAGCATCACCGCATCGGTGCCATCCAAAATGGCGTTGGCCACATCGGAGATTTCAGCACGGGTGGGACGGGGGCTGTTGACCATGCTGTCCAGCATTTGCGTTGCCGTAATCACCGGAATGCCCAAGCGATTGGCAGTGGCAATCAGTTGCTTTTGCAACATGGGCACATCTTCAGCCGGTAACTCCACGCCCAGATCCCCACGGGCCACCATGACGCCATCGCAGAGAGCCAGAATTTCTTCCATCTGTTCGATGGCTTCGTGCTTCTCAATTTTGGCAATGACCGGGACAGACTTGCCCGCTGCCGCGATGAGTTCCTTAATTTCGACCACATCTTGGGGATTACGGACAAAACTGAGGGCGATCCAGTCCACCCCTTGCTCCAATCCAAAGGCCAGATCCCGACGATCCTTGTCGGTGAGCGCCTTAATGGACAGATAGACCCCTGGAAAATTCACCCCTTTGGCATCGGACAGGGTACCGCCCACCACCACCCGACAGTGCAATGCCCTATTCGCGAGGTCCACTTCCTCAACGAGCATTTCGACCCGCCCATCATCGAGCAAGATCGTCGCGTTGTTTGGAACTTCCTCCGCAAGGGGGGGATAGGTGACAGAACTGGCGGTTTGGGTGCCAGGAATGGCTTTGCTGGTCAAGGTGAAGCGATCGCCCTTGTTCAGGGTAATGGGACCCTCGGCAAACTTACCGAGGCGAATTTTGGGCCCCTGCAAATCTTGAAGGATAGCGACGGGGCGATTCAGTTCGTAGGAAATCTGCCGAATCAGCCGAATCGATTGTTTATGATCTTCGTGAGTGCCATGGGAGAAATTGAGGCGGAGGGTGGTTGCACCCGCTTCAATGACCGCACGGAGCATATCAGGCGTCGAAATGGCGGGGCCAACGGTGGCAACTATCTTAGTACGACGAATCGAGTCTGGCATGGACAAAGGAAAAGCGCTCAAGAATTATCGCAGTAAAATAAAGGGGCCATAGGGCGACAGGGATATTTGCGAACGAGTCGCGCTGTCTCCCAATCATCATCCTATAATTTACACGCCTCAACAATGTTTCCATGAAGTTAACGACCCGTGGGCACTACAGCGTTAAAGCGCTACTTGATCTAAGCCTGCAACCCCGCTACGGGCCTGCCTCGGTCGCAGAAATTTCCCAGCGCCAGTCGCTGCCAGCCCCTTATTTGGAAAAATTGCTCATCGAACTGCGCCGGGCCGGATTGGTCCGATCCGTGCGCGGAGCCCAAGGCGGTTACCAATTGGCGCGATCACCGGGTCAAATTTCCCTGGGGCAAATTTTGGAAGCAGTGGGCGAATGGATAGAACCGTTTCCCGTGCAGCAGGAGGATCATGCCAATGCGGAGGACTGGGTCACTATGGCAGTTTGGAAACGGCTCCAACAACAACTGAAGTTGGTTCTGTATGGCATTTCCTTGGAAGATTTATATTACGATGCCCGCAGTTGGCAGGCAGGTCAGGGGACGGAAGCGAGTTTTATGGTTTAGTCGGGTTCGTCAGGGATGAACCATCCGTCGATGCATCGGTTTCGGGATCATCGTCTTCCCGTTCAAACTCCCCTCTCGGTTCGAGGACGGTTTCATCTAGCACTTCAAAGGAAATCACATCAGGATGATCTGGAAACCGCAGTTCGCCGAGTCCGAGCCACCCTTGTATGGGTAGGGCATATTCCTCGCGATGGATAAAGGTGTGGGTACTATCAGGCAACACAATAAAACAACCGTTGGTGCTGCGATCCGACAGGATAAATTTCCCTTTGCGAAAGATAATTTGGGTGTGGTATCGGGAGGTATAGTCATCGCAAACCACCATGTCGTTATCGGCATTGCGACCAATGCTAAATCCACTTTGTTCAGTTTTCACACGAACTGAGCGATCATGGTGTTTGAGGTGCAAGACCGTATGAAAAACAGCGGTTGTGGCCAGGTAGGTTCTTGCAGTGGTGAGTTCTCGACGTTCCCAAATCACCTGATAGACACTCATTCGACCAGTTTTGCCGGGACTAGGAATTCTTTCCATCAGACGCGTTTGCGCCTTGAGGGATTTCGATAAGGCTTGTACGGTGATTTGATTGGTAATAATTTGTCCAGACTGGGCAAAGTCCACCATGCGGGCAGCCGCATTGACCGTTGTGCCATAGACATCGTCTTTTTCGGTAATGACGGGGCCAAAATTTAGCCCGATTCTCAGGCCCAGTTGCAAATGATGAGAGGCGGCATATTGGGTAATACTTTCCTGCATCGAACAAGCCGCTCGCACGGTTTCATCCGCGTGGGGAAAAATCGCTAAAATTTCGTCTCCAATGACTTTGACGAGGTGTCCATTGTGTTGATTGGTAATCTCAATCAGCAGGTTCAAACAAGTCTCGACAATGGTTTTGGCCGCCTCATCTCCCATGACTTCATAGAGTCGGGAACTTCGACTAATATCGGCAAAAAGAATTGTCTGGAAGAAGCTCATGGCCAGAGACTATTTTAAAGGCAACCCATCACCCTTAGACTCTAAAACAATAACCTTTACCGCACGGTCTGTGCTAGGGGGATGGAAGATTCATCGGCTGGCGGCGATGGGTTGGCGGTTAGGGCGTCGCTAGGGCGGCCAGGGCTTGGCGCACAAGGGCGAGGGCTTCTTCGACTTCTGCGGCACTCACAATCAAGGGCGGCACGAAGCGGACCACTTTGGGACCCGCAGGCACTAGCAGTAAACCCGCTTCCATGGCGGCTTTGACCAGTTCGATGGCGGTGATGGGGCTATCTGCTGTCAAGGCCATACCGTTAATGAGTCCCCAGCCGCGCACTTGAGCAATGGTAGCGGGATAGTCGAGAGCGATCGCTTGCAGTCCAGCCCGCAACTGTTCGCCACGCTGCTGCACATTGACCAATAGATGGTCTTGTTCTAAGGTGCGACAAACCGCCAGTGCTGCGGCGCAGGCAAAGGGGTTGCCACCAAAGGTGCTGGCGTGATCGCCGGGGGTAAAGACATTGCAATGGGCTTTGCAAAGCATCGCGCCAATGGGGATGCCACCTGCTAACCCTTTGGCCGAGGTAAAAATATCCGGCTCAATGCCCAGATTTTCGTAGCCCCACCATTGACCGCTCCGACCCAGACCCACTTGGACTTCATCCAAAATCAACAAGAGGTGTTTGTCATCGCACAGTTGCCGCACTTGTTGGAAATAGGCGGCCTCTCCCGGCAGGACGCCCCCTTCCCCCTGCAAGGGTTCTAGCAAAATGGCCGCTACCTGACGTTCTTCGGCATCTAATTGGGCGATCGCCGTTTCCAGGGCGGCAAAATCGTTATAGGGCACATAGCTGAATCCAGGGACCAAAGGGTCGAAGTGTTGTTGATATTTGGGTTGCCCGGTGGCGGTAATGGTGGCTAAGGTTCGTCCGTGGAAGCTGGCGTTGGCAGTAATAATGATGGGGTTTTGGATGTTTTGCACCGTGTGGGCATATTTCCGGGCCAATTTAATGGCGGCTTCGTTGGCTTCGGCCCCGGAGTTACAGAAAAAGGCCGCGTCGGCGCAGGAATGTTGGGTTAACCACTGAGCCAAGTCGCCCTGTTGGGGGATGTAGTACAGATTCGAGACATGGTGCAGGGTCTGGATTTGTTGGGTCACCGCCTCCACCAGGGCGGGATGGGCATGCCCCAGGGTACAGGTGGCGATCCCCGCCACAAAATCAAGATAGGATTTGCCCGTGGTGTCCCAGAGCCGACACCCTTCGCCCCGTGCGATCGCCAAAGGAAAGCGCCCGTAGGTTGGCATCACCTTGCGATCGAAGGCCGCTGCATCGAACGCCGACAATGGGGATGCCTCTGCGGCAAGAACGGGGGAAAGGGTGTCCAGACTCATGGGGATATCCTCGTTATCGTAATGATGGGTCAATATACTTCAAATTGTATTATTTTGTAGTATAACAAGCAAGCGCATATGGGCCTTGATCGCCATGCTCTATGATGATAGGGGTTTTCTATTCGGTCATATTCTTTGTTACCCTACGCTGACGATCGCTCGGAGTTGCCCAAACGGGGTCTCATTAGTCGGGTTTTAGAACCCGCACTGCAACTCTGGCTACGATCGCAGGTGGAATCTATCGATACCTTAGCGGTGCATCTGGAGAGCGGCGATCGCCAATTGTTATCGGGTTATATTCCCCAAGTCCGTTTGACAGCCCAGAATGCAGTGTATCAGGGGTTGCACCTAGGCCATGTCAAGCTTTGCGGACAGAATCTGCGCATCAACCTGGGTCAAGTGTTGAAAGGCAAACCGCTGCAACTCCTCGATCCGGTTCCCGTGGACTTGGAAGTCCGCCTGCAATCTACCGATGTGCAAGCCTCCCTCGCTTCGGGTTTGCTCCAGGAAGCCATTTTGGCGGTTTTACAAACCCTGGTCGGCGAACAGATCGCGGTGCTCTTTGGGACCGAACCGCAGGAACAAGCATTAACCCTCACAGATA
>JBAVRC010000837.1:0-2288 GCA_049694615.1 Thermosynechococcaceae cyanobacterium
CTTGAATCATTTGAATGTGCTGCAAATACGCATCGACATGGGTCTTCTCGGTGTAGTTTTGCTGATAACTTTGATAAGCCCTTGCTCCTAATTCCTGCCGCAGTCCTGGTGTTTGAGCCAAAGTATGAATAGCTGAGATCAGTTCTGATTCGGATTCATAGACAAATCCTGCCCCTGTTTTTTCGATCAGTTCACGGCTGCCACCGGCATTGTGGGCAATCACGGGAGTTCCGCAAGCGAAGGCTTCCACAATCACCAAACCAAAGGTTTCCGGCGCCAGAGACGGAAAAATAAGCGCAGTTGCCCCCTGATACCGAGCAATCAGTTGCTGTTGTGACATCTGACCCCAAAAGTAGATGTTGGCATGATTCTGGTAAGCTTGCTGCAATTGAGGTCGCAAATCGCCATCCCCGACCACGTCGAGATCATAGTCTGTCAGTTCGGCAAAGATCTTCAGCAGGGGCAAAATTCCTTTGGCTGCCGTAATTCTACCAACGTACAGAAATTTGGGACGCTTGCCTGCCACAAAGGGAGGCGGGGCGCCAGGATCTAGGGTCGAGAATAGCGGATGTAAATGGATGGGGATTGAGAATCCTGCAGCACGATGACGGTTGGCTGTGTATTCACTAGGAGCCAGGAACGCATCCAGTTTGGCGGTGGATTCCTGCAACAAAGAAGTATAACGCCACCACTGGGGCGGAATACCCGATCGCAAACAACAGCGAATACACTCCGGGCGATCGCAGGCCTGCTGACGGTTTTTCCAAAAAATATGCATCGGGCACAACAACCAATGCTCATGCAGGGTATAGAGCTTTACGAGAGCCTGGCCCATCCCTAAAATTGCTGGCCCGCCAATGAGAGAAATATTGTGGAAATGAATTACATCAAATCGTCGTTGCAAAATCGCTTGCAGTTTTTGCGTTTTCAGCACCGGGTGCCCGGTCTGCTGAGTCAGCAAGGGGGACAACAACTTCCAGCGGCTGCGCAAGCGATGCACAACAATGCCGTCCTCCTCCGGGGGAGGGGCTGTTCGGTAACCCCTGCGAATTGAGTAAGCATCTTCGCAATGCACAACCTCTACCGCGTGCCCGCGCTGGGTTAAAGCCCTGGCCAGCGCTCGAACGTAGGTGGCATCCCCACCATGATGGTAGGGTGGATAGAACGTGGTCAGCATGCAGAAGTGCACTATCTTATCTCTTCAATTCCAAATTCAACTTGCTCAACAAGATTTCTATTGTACTAATGTTAAAAAGCAAAAGAGAAAATTCCTTATTTAGCCGGATTTCGGGAATTTATGGTTTTACTTTATGGTTTTAAAATAACGCAGGCAAGTTTTCAGAAATGGATCAATTCAAAAAATCATCTGCCAATAAAATTATTAACTGTGTTTTGGCGATCGCGATCGTCATCAGCCTATTAGGGATAGGGACAGATTTTACAAACACAATGCGGCATGGTGGTACTGATTTACGAAACAGAGTGGTTGGAGCCCGCTTAATTTCTAAAGGTATCGATCCTTACTTTTATCGTTGGCGACCCGGCGATCCCGAGACTCTCCGAGATCCGTTTGACAACCCAGAATTACCCATGTCTAGAGTCACAGTTTCCCCCATCGGCTTGGCATTCTATGCACCTTTTGCAAACTTGTCCTATCGCCGTCAGCGATGGATCTGGTTTGCGCTACAACAACTGGCTATGTTCGGTTCTCTAGCGTTCTTAATTTTTGCGAATAAACATCAGCGAAATAAAGCTATCCTAGCTATCAGTTTGTTGTTTATCAACAGCGGTTTTTTTTGGAGACATCATGTTGAAACGGGACAAATCTATATTTTCTTCGTTTTTCTGATTTCTATATTTTATTGGTTTCTATCGCAGAAACGTCGATTTAAAAATGAACTTGCAGGGCTGGCCTTGGGGTTAGCGATCGCCATCCGTCCTCCTCTAATTGCCATGACTCTACCGCTACTTTTGTTCCAGAAAATTCGGCTATTTTCAACCACTATACTTAGCACTGCTGCGTGGTTGCTGTTGTCCGTTTTACTGTATGGATATCAGGTCTGGATTAACTATTTTTCTGCCATGAGTATAATCAGCAAATTGAGTCGTGGCGAAATCAAAATTTCCCCAATTAAAGATATTGTCCTACCTCCATTTTTAGAAGGCGTTACTTTTAGTTTGATAGATGCTAGTCCTACTTACGAATCATCTTGGTCTTTAAGACTATATAAAATTCTAGGATTTAACCCCGGCGTAGGACAAATAATAGTGATCCTTTCAGTTTTTAT
>JBAVRC010000838.1:0-6083 GCA_049694615.1 Thermosynechococcaceae cyanobacterium
ATCCTAAGCTGATTGAGACGGTGGCAAAAGAGGCGAACGTAAAACTATCAAAGCAAGAACTCTTTGCGGATGGTTTGGGAGAAGCAGGCTCTGAGGGGGATACCTATCCGAAAATGCTGATGGCAAATACTAAGGCGATCATTGAAGGGCTGGGCGGCCAATATATCGCTTTTCAGCCCAAGTGATTTACTTACTGAGGTAACAGTGGCAATCCGGTTTCTCGATGAGCGATTCCACCAGCGCATTGAGTGCCGTAGCCGCGAGTAACCCGCCGCCTAATGTTCCTTCAACGGTGATAAAGGGAATGCCAGATTCTATCAGCTTGCGCTTTGCAGCCGGGGCATGACTGAAGCCAATCGGCATCCCAATCACGAGGGCAGGCTGAATCAGTTGCTGCTGGACTGCTTCACAGACTGCCAGGAGCACGGACGGGGCATAGCCGATCGCGATCGCACATCCGGCGGGGAGCTTCTGTAAACGGTCTTTCCAGTCAGGACTTTGCCAAAATGCTTGTTCTGCTGCATCGGCACTGGCGATATGGGGATTATCGATGAGAGTTTGCACCGAACAACCCAGATGAGCCAGTCGGGGTAGGTCGATTGCCGCCCTGACTGTGGGCACATCCACCACGACTGGACACCCGGATTTGAAGGCGGTGCGACTCGCAGCAACGGCTTGGTTTCCCAGCCGCACAAATGGAATTAAACTGACATCGCCGCAGGCCAGCACGAGCTTAGAGAGTAAATCGATCTCAATTTCTGAGCGATCTGACAGATCGGGCAGCAATCGCTGCAGCGATTCCTGAAAGGCTTCCGGATGGGCATGGACTTGGGCATCTAAGCCACACCAAAGTTTATCCAATCCGCCCAGTCGCGTTTCAACGTCCAGCAGCTTGAGTTGCGCCAAGACTTCGGCTTGGGTGGTTTGGCAATGACGATCGCGCCCTAGCAACCCTTCTAAGGCCGATGCGGTCTGCCGCAGTTGACCGATTTGCCCAATGATGGTGCGGTACTGCTGCTGAAGTTGCGCCATTAAGGTGGCCTGTTCGGCCTCGGGCTCTGCTTCTAAGAGCTTATGGATATGGGAAAGCTGAAAGCCCTGCTGCTTTAGCGCCACAATGCGTTGCAGCCGTTGCACATCTCGATCGGTGTAGAGACGATAGTTTCCGGGCGATCGCTCTGGCTGGGGCATTAACCCTAACTGGTGATAGTGGCGCACCATGCGGGGCGTAATGTCGCTGCCCACTGAATCTGTCAGTTCTTTAATGGTTAAACTTTGACCCATTCATCTCAAGCGCCAAAAGCCAACACCTTGACATTAACATTGATGTCAAGGTTTAGGGTGAGAAAGTCTTTTCCTGGTGGCTCATGCTTCACCCCTCGCGGCTCTCTCAACTGGCAAAAGCACACTCAGAAGCTTTTGCGGCGCTCCTCTGCGGCTGCTTGCTCCTCCTCGGATGGATCGCGCTACACCTCGGCTGGATGGGACTGGCGTTGCTCATTCTGCCTGTAGCTTATGTTGCTGGAGGATATGAGAGCGCCCGTGACGGTTTAACCACCCTCTTCAAAGAAAAAGAACTGGATGTCGATTTGCTGATGATTGTGGCAGCCCTGGGGGCGGCAGGACTGGGTTTATGGCGACGGGAATATTACCTGATTGTGGATGGGGCGGCGTTGATTCTGATCTTTGCAATCAGCGGAGCCTTAGAGAATTACGCGATGCAACGGACAGAGCGCAGCATTCGTAGCTTGATGAGTCTAACTTCCGATACGGCTCAAGTATTGCGAGACGGTAGAGAAGCATCTGTCCCCATTGACCAGTTAGAGTTGGGCGATCGCATTGCGGTCAAGCCCGGAGAATTGATTCCAACGGATGGGCTGATTCTGGAAGGGTTTAGCACGCTGAATCAAGCCGCAATTACCGGGGAATCGGTTCCGGTCGAAAAGACTGTGGGCGATGAGGTCTTCGCTGGAACGCTCAATGGCAATGGCGCGCTCAAGCTCAAAGTCCATCAACCGCCAGAAAGTAGTCTACTGCGGCGGGTGATTCGCTTGGTAGAGCAGGCCCAAACGGAAGCCCCACCTTCCCAACAATTCATTGAACGATTTGAACGTGGCTATGCCCGCGTCATCGTCGCAGTTGGACTATTGCTGGCAGTGCTGCCGCCCTTTATGCTGCACTGGAGTTGGGAAACAACGATTTATCGGGCTTTGATTTTTCTCGTCGTCGCGTCGCCTTGTGCGTTAATGGCGGCCATTATGCCCACGTTGCTATCCGGCATCGCCAATGGCGCGAGACAGGGGATTTTGTTTAAGAATGGCGCTCAGTTAGAGACAATCGGGAAAGTACGGGCGATCGCCTTTGATAAAACAGGCACCCTTACTACTGGACAACTGCAAGTTTGCCAAGTGATTCCAGCCGCAGGATGTTCTGAATCACAAGTTTTGCAAGTTGCCGCTGCTTTAGAATCTGGCTCCGAGCACCCGATTGGGGCAGCGATCGTTCAAGCTGCTCAGGCTTTAGACTGGTCGCGCGCCACAGCGGTGCAGGCATCTCCGGGTCGAGGCATTGCAGGTCGTTGGCGAGATCGAGCTGTGTTTGCAGGCACGGCTGATTTTGTGAAATCCATCGCGGCTTTACCGATTGAACTGATCCAGCGCGCCGATTTGCTAGAGCAAGACGGAAAAACCGTGGTCTGGATCGCTCAGGCGCAACAGGTGGTTGGTGTCATTGCGATCGCAGACCAAGTCCGAGCTGAAGCGGCCTGGGCGATCGCCCAACTCAAAAAGCTAGGCATCGAGCAAATTGTGATGCTGACGGGCGACAACCAACGCACGGCTCACAGCATTGCTCAAGCGAGCGGCGTTGATCGGGTTTATGCCGAACTGTTGCCAGAAGACAAGCTGCACATCATTCGGCAACTGCAAACCCAATACAAAACGGTGGCAATGGTGGGGGATGGCATTAATGACGCGCCCGCCCTCGCTCAAGCCTCGGTTGGCATCGCAATGGGTGTCGCGGGCAGCGATGTGGCGCTGGAAACTGCCGATATCGTGTTGATGGCCGATCGGTTGGAGAAAATTGCGGTAGCCATCCAATTGGGGCGGCGATCGCACCGAGTGGTTCAGCAAAATATTGGGTTTGCGATCGGCTTTATTGTGTTGCTCATTGCGGTCAACTTTGCAGGCAATATCACGTTACCCATAGGGGTTGTAGGGCATGAAGGATCTACCGTATTGGTCACTTTGAGCGGATTGCGATTGCTCAGAAATTAGCAGAATTTTGACTTCGCCAACAAAAGTCCCAGCCTGATGCTGAGCACGATCGCCAAGTTCTACTCCACCCTAATTGGATGTGCGATCACCCCATTCCCCGACAAGGCGATCTTTTCTCCGATGAACCTTTGGGAAAATTGCGCTGTTTTCCGCGAAAGGGCAAAGGGCGATCGCGCATAATGGGAATAACCTGCAATCCAAGTCCTCAATGCCGCGAAATCTGATGAAACCCCTGAAATCAGTTCCCAATCTAACCCTAACAGTTGAGCCGACCGCAGTTAAATACTGGACAGTTGCGGACTATCACCGGATGAGCGAGATGGGGATCCTCACCCCCGATGAGCGGACAGAATTGATTAATGGACAGATTGTACTGATGGCTGCGAAAGGAACCCCTCATGTGCTTACTCTACGTTTGTTATCGAGGGCATTGGATACATTGCTGGCAGATCAACCGTTTTTCGTTAGCACCCAAGATCCCATTCAACTGGATGATTGGTCGGAGCCGGAGCCGGATTTAGTGATTGCACGGGGCACGGTCTTGGATTACACCGAGCATCATCCCCGCCCTGAGGAGATTGAGTTAGTGGTGGAAGTGGCCGATTCCACGCTCAAACGGGATTGTGAAATCAAGGACAAGTTCTATGCCCAGGCAGGGATTGCCGACTATTGGGTTCTGGATCTCAAAAACCGTCAACTTCACGTTTTCCGTAATCCCATCCCCACGGGTTACAAAAGTCATCTGATTCTCACCGAACCCAACGAAATCGCACCCCTATCTTTCCCCGACCTTAAGCTTTCTTTAACTGCGATTTTGCCACCTGTTGTGTAAGTTCATTCTTCTGCAAAAATAAAGGCAACTAAAGCTAAGGGTTGGAGATGACGCGAGAAGAATTGCTAGTGGATATTAAAAGGGCAAAGCGAAGTGAACAGAAAACTCTTGATTTAATTGGAAGACAAATCAAAAAACTTTTCTCAGAAATCGCTCAGCTAGGGGAGCAAATGTAATCTCTTTGCAACTTTTTAAACGGCCTCTAAAACGTCCGTAAGATGATCCTAAAAAGAAAATGTCGTTCTGACCAAACCCTGAATAATTGTGTTTTGGTTGGTGTTACCCGGATCGGTAATGACCATCACAGCAGGCGTAATGGAAATATTGTCATTAATCGGCGCCAAACTCGTTGACAATGACGGCGACTTTTTTGCCATGCTCATGGGTCAGAATGCGGTTGAGTAATGTGGTTTTGCCTGCCCCTAAATAGCCTGTTAGGACGGTCACGGGAACTGCATTGGCGATCGCATTGGCAGCCATAGCCTGATCCTCTTTGTTGTTGTATAACGATAATCGTTATCAAAATTATAAGAGGTTTTGCCTAGAATGGACACTTAAGCGGATTTTATCGTGGGTAATTCGCTCACGAAAACCAATGTATGGAATCTGACTTTTCCCGCTAAGTCCTACGATCCCTACGGGTTGCCCTGGCTCAAACGGCTGGGGATGGGTTCCGGTTGAACCGCAACGGTCATGAGTTGGCCATTGCAGCGGACTTCAAGTTGAAGCGATCGCCCAAAAGGGATGTTCTCCAATCGTAAAAACTGTGTGACATTCTTAGCTAGATTCTCAGATACTTGAGCCATTGGGCCGAACATCAAACGCAAGTTGCGAACGGTAGAAACAGACCTCGAACTCCAAGAAAAAGTTCATCCGACCCAATAGTAAAGGCACATCATCTGATAGACTCCACGCAAAAACCAACCGCACTGGGTCGAAATTACCAATTTGCGCCGTAACCAATAAACCCCGTGCCTCCACTGAAATCAAGTTGCCAGCCAGCATCACAGAGGTTGTCTGTTCTTCCCAATTAGCGCCAAGCTGGACGCCAACACGATATGGGAGAACGTTAACACTTGCACCAGTATCCAGTAGTGCCAATAGCTGCACTGATGAATCTCGATAGGTGAGAGATAGCGGTAATTGAGGCAACGCGTCAGGAACACCAAAGGCATCAAACCCCTCAGTAAAACTAAATCGCTGAGCATTACGCATTGGGTATGGCTTGATCCGACTCTAGAAGTTTACCGAGTTTGTGTGCTGCTTCATGTGAATGAATGGGTGACCACAGGGAGTAGGTTGTTCCACTTTGTAGCGTTGGTTCTTCCTCCTTTGCTAGTTCTGCAATCAGGAATTGCATGACTTTGAATTTTTCTGAACGAGGCAAATTTCTGAGTGCTGGGAACAGATCGGTTGTAGCCATAGGACAAAAAACTCAAATAAACACGAGGTCTAAGGGTTGCCCTGGCTCAAACGGCTGGGGATGGGTTCTGGCTGAATGGCAACGGTCATGAGTTGGCCATTGCGGCGGACTTCAAGTTGAAGCGATCGCCCCGTCGAAGTATTCTCCACCTTGTCTTGCACTTGACTGGCCTTGGTGATGTCTTGCCCGTTGATGCGTTTGATCACATCCCCAGATCGTAACCCGACCTTGGATGCAGGAGAGTTGGGCAACACCTGATAAATGAGCACCCCTTGCTCGTCTTGAACCCGAATATTGGAACTGGGATCGCCATTGATGCGTTGCTTGAGTTCGGCAGATAAGCTGGTCATACGAATACCCAAGAAGGGGTGATTGACCTTCCCAGTGGCGACCAATTGATTGGCAATGCGTTGAGCCGTCTTGATGGGAATGGCAAACCCTAACCCTTGCGCACCGCCAATAATGGCAGTATTCATGCCTACCACTTGCCCGTACTGGTTCAGGAGTGGACCGCCAGAATTGCCGGGATTAATGGCCGCATCGGTTTGAATAA
>JBAVRC010000839.1:0-6178 GCA_049694615.1 Thermosynechococcaceae cyanobacterium
AACTATCCTAAATGGGATGAAATGCCTGACCTATATGGGTTTGGGTCAACTGTGCCCTCCTTGTGAAAGTTCGGTTTATCTAGGCCAACCTACTTAGAAGTTATGAATGAGACCTTTTAGCCAATGGTCGGTGCAATCATCGCCACCGGAGCAGCTTCATTTGCGGCTAAATCCAAGGGGAAGTTGTGCGCATTTCGCTCATGCATCACTTCAAAACCCAAGTTGGCACGGTTGAGAATGTCAGCCCAAGTACTCACCACGTTCCCTTGCGAATCCACAATGGAGTGGTTGAAGTTGAAACCGTTCAGGTTGAAGGCCATGGTGCTGACCCCCAATGCCGTGAACCAAATCCCAACTACGGGCCATGCCCCTAAGAAGAAGTGTAAGGAACGGCTGTTGTTGAAGGAAGCATATTGGAAGATCAAACGACCGAAGTAGCCGTGGGCCGCAACGATGTTGTAGGTTTCTTCTTCTTGACCGAACTTGTAGCCATAGTTGGCCGATTCAACTTCGGTGGTTTCCCGAATCAAGCTAGAAGTGACCAAAGAACCGTGCATGGCCGAGAACAAGCTGCCGCCGAAGACACCTGCTACACCCAACATGTGGAAGGGGTGCATCAAGATATTGTGCTCCGCTTGGAACACCAACATGAAGTTGAACGTTCCGGCAATCCCCAGGGGCATCCCGTCAGAGAAGCTCCCTTGACCGATGGGGTAGATCAAGAACACAGCCGTAGCCGCAGACAGGGGAGCAGAGTAAGCCACACAAATCCAGGGACGCATCCCTAGACGATAGCTGAGTTCCCACTGCCGACCCATCCAGCAACAAATGCCGATGAAGAAGTGGAAGACGATCAACTGGTAAGGACCGCCATTGTAAAGCCACTCGTCTAAAGAGGCCGCTTCCCAAATCGGGTAGAAGTGCAGACCAATAGCATTAGAAGAGGGGATGATGGCACCAGAGATCATATTGTTGCCAAACAGCAAGGAGCCGGCCACAGGCTCACGAATCCCGTCGATATCAACAGGCGGTGCGGCAATAAAACCAATGATGAAACAAATCGTCGCTGACAGGAGCGTCGGGATCATCAAGACACCAAACCAACCGATATAAAGACGATTGTTGGTGCTGGTAATCCAGTTACAAAAACGCCCCCATGCACTTGAACCTTCACGTGTCTGTAAGGTAGTTGCCATGGTTGAATGTAATAAGTGCGATAAATGAATAAAAATTCGTGCGCAAAAAAGGGATCTGCAAACTTTACTTGAAGTGTTCACTGACCCTACTAAGACCTCACGCACAGGATAAGTGTAAAACAAAAGGTAAATCAGAAAGAGAAATATGTCACAATAATTCATCCGAATCTTGATATTCGGAAAATTATATTAAGGAAAGTTAAGGAATTTAGCTGCTGATTTTGTAGATAAAAATAGCCAGATTGTTAAAATCTTCTTCCTTGGGTTGATTGCATGGAAAATTAGAGACAGAAAACGTATCTTCAAGCATTTGCCGAAATTTTGCGCAAAAATAGCGTTTATATGTTTTAGTACCCTTGATTCTCATAGGAGCTATAGCTACAGTGAAGATAAAGTTTTGTAACTGTATATGAATTATCCACCCCCTACGATCCAGCGAGCACGTCGCGCGGTTAGTTGTAGCCCGTTTCAAGTTGCGTTGTTTACAGACATGGAGGAACACAGTGTTGCATTGGGCGAGATTGCCCATTCGACGGGGGTGACGCGGCGCTACACCACTCAGGCCGTGTCGGAACGTGGGGCGGAGCGATCGCTCCTATGGCTGATTCAAGTCGGTATCTTGCGTCGAGAAGTGGACGGCCAGGGTTTAACCGACAGCTTCCGGTTGACGCCGTTGGGACGCTTGATTGCTCAGCAATGGCAACAGCAGGGGGATCGGTTTCGGCGCGTGTCCTGGGGCGATCGCCTCTTCAATTGGCTACAGCAACGCTTCAGTGGGGTCGTCTAGATGGCGCAGTCCCTGATGGTGGTGGGGACCGCCTCCCATGTGGGAAAGTCCTTGTTGACGGCGGCGATTTGTCGCCATTTAAAGCGGCAGGGGTATCGGGTTGCGCCCTTTAAGGGGCAAAATATGGCCCTCAATGCCTACGTCACCCAAGAGGGTCTGGAAATGGGCCATGCTCAGGCTGTGCAAGCTTGGGCCGCAGGCACGGAACCACAGGTGGCCATGAACCCGATTCTACTGAAGCCCCAAGGCAACATGACCTCTCAGGTGATTTTACGGGGGCGTCCGGTGGGGCAAGTGCAAGCCGCCGACTACTATCGAGATTATTTTGAGATGGGTTGGCAGGCCATTGTAGAGTCCCTAGCCACCCTGCAAACGGAGTTTGATTGGATTGTCTGCGAGGGAGCCGGCAGTCCCGCAGAAATTAACCTCAAACATCGCGATTTGACGAATATGCGCGTAGCCAAACACTTGAATGCTGCCACCTTGCTAGTGGCCGATATTGATCGCGGCGGGGTGTTTGCCCATATTGTAGGCACCTTGGAACTCCTCGATCCCGATGAGCGGGCCTTAATTCGCGGCATTGCCATTAATAAATTTCGGGGTCAGCGATCGCTGTTGGACTCTGGGTTGACCTGGTTGGAAGAGCGGACGGGGGTTCCAGTGATTGGGGTAATCCCTTGGATCGATCAGGTGTTTCCGGCGGAAGATTCCTTGAGTTTAATGGACCGACCGACGCGCGGTCAGGCCATGGACTTAACCCTAGCGGTGATTCGCTTGCCCCGTGTGGCGAACTTTACCGATTTCGATCCCCTGGAGGCCGAACCCACGGTTCAGGTGCGCTATATTCAGCCCGGTCAGGCATTGGGGTCTCCCGATGCAGTGATTTTGCCGGGATCGAAAACTACCATCGCCGATTTGCAGGTGTTGCAAGACAGCGGACTAGCGGCGCAAATTCAAGCCTATGCAAAATCAGGGGGCATGGTCTTCGGGATTTGTGGCGGGTTCCAGATGTTGGGACAGTGGATTACGGACGATACCGGTATTGAAGGCCCCAGTGGCACGGTGCCGGGGTTGGGCTTGCTGCCCCTAAAAACCCAGATGCAAGTCGACAAAATCACTCGCCAACAAACGACCCAAGCGCGATCGCTCCCAGCGCCCTTTGCCGACATTGACGCTAGTGCCGGAGCAATTCATGGCTATGAGATCCATCAAGGTCAGACCCAGTATTTGACGATGAAGGACTTAGCCCCTCTGTTTAGCGATGAGACTTTAGGTGTGGCCAGTTGCGGCGATCGCATCATGGGCACCTATTTGCATGACCTATTTAATAACGGCCCCTGGCGACGGATGTGGCTGAACCAATTGCGCCGCCATAAAGGATTGCCGCCCCTGACGACGCAAATCCCCAACTACGAAGTCCAGCGGGAGCAACTGCTCGATGAATTGACCGACGCCGTGATGCCCCATCTGGAGGGTTTTACGGATTTTTTAGGGGCACCTGTAGGGGCGCACGGACGTGCGCCCTCATCCACAGGAAAAACGATCTAACAATAGGTCGATAGCTCAACCGGAACAGACTCCACGTGCCAAATCTCTTTGCAGTAATCGCGAATCGACCGATCCGAGGAGAATTTACCCATCCGGGCAGCATTCAAGATGGACATGCGGGTCCAATGATCCTGATTTTTATAGGCCAAGCCCACTTCATCCTGACAATGCACGTAGGCGGCAAAGTCGGCGAACGCAAAATAGGGATCATGATTCAGCAATAAATCGATCAGCGGCTTAAACACCTCGCCATCGCCGTGGGAGAAAAACCCAGAGGAGATGCGATCAATGGCCAGCTTCAACTCTGGATTGCTGTTGTAGTAATCCATTGGATGATAGCCCTTGGCTCGCATAGCGTAGACTTCCTGGGCGGTCAGACCAAACAAGAAAAAGTTTTCAGCCCCCACCTCTTCGCGAATTTCCACATTGGCTCCATCCAAGGTGCCAATGGTCATGGCCCCATTCAGGGCAAATTTCATATTGCCCGTGCCTGAGGCTTCTTTGCCAGCGGTGGAAATTTGCTCCGACAAGTCAGCGGCGGGATAAACCCGTTGCGCCAGTTTGACGTTGAAGTTTTTCAAGAACAGGACCTTCAGTCGTCCCCGCACATCTGGGTCGCGATTCACCACCTCTGCCACATCATTGATGAGCTTGATGATGAGTTTCGCCATGTAGTAGCCCGGAGCTGCCTTGCCACCAAATAAGAAGGTGCGCGGCGTAATCTCCAGGTTGGGGTTGGCCTTAATCCGATTGTAGAGGGCAATAATATGCAGGGCGTTGAGATGTTGCCGTTTGTACTCGTGAATCCGTTTGGCCTGGATATCAAACAAGGAGTTCGGGTTAATGGTCAGCCCATACTGGTTTTGAATATAGACCGCCAATTCTTGCTTCCGCTCTTGTTTAATTTGTCGCCACTGTTGTTGAAAGACTGGATCGTCAACGTGGGCTTCCAAATTGCGTAATTCATCCAGGTTCGAGACCCAGCGATCGCCAATGGTATCGGTGATCAGTTTGGTCAAGGGCCGATTGCTCAGCATTAAAAACCGGCGCGGGGTCACCCCATTGGTTTTGTTGCAAAACTTCTCCGGGTACATTTCAAAGAAATCGCGCAACACATCTTGCTTGAGCAGTTCTGTATGAAGGGCTGCAACCCCGTTGACCGCATGACTGCCGACGCAAGCCAAATGGGCCATCCGCACATAGCGACAGCCGGACTCGTCAATTAAGGACATCCGGGCAATCCGCGCATCATCGTCGGGAAACCGAATCCGCACCTCATCCAGGAAGCGTAAATTGATCTCGTAAATGATCTCTAGATGACGGGGCAAAATCTGGGCAAACAGCTCTACGGGCCAACGTTCTAAGGCTTCCGGCATCAGGGTGTGGTTGGTGTAGGCCAAGGTACGTTGGGTAATGTCCCACGCTTGGTTCCAGGGAAGCTCGTGGTCATCGATCAGCAGCCGCATCAACTCAGCCACGGCAATGGACGGGTGGGTATCGTTGAGTTGCACCGCAAACTTTTCATGGAACTTTTCAACGGGAATGCCTTGCCGCGCCAAAATCCGCAACATGTCTTGGAGTGAGCAGGAGACAAAGAAGATTTGTTGGGTCAGTCGTAACAGCTTGCCTTGGGAGCCGTCATCATTGGGATACAACACCTTGGAAATATTTTCGGACCAGACCTTTTCATGGACAGCTCCCAGGTAATCCCCGGAGTTAAAGGCATCGAAATCGAAGGATTCGGGCGCTTGAGCGGTCCAGAGCCTTAGGGTATTGGCACTGTTAGTTTGGTACCCCAGAATCGGCGTGTCGTAGGGAATTCCCTTCAAGACTTGATAGGGCACCCAGCGCACTTGATGCACCCCATGATGATCCACATAGTGTTCGGTATGGCCGCCAATTTTGACTTCCACAGCCCATTCAGGGCGGGGCAATTCCCACGGATAGGCAGACCGCAACCATTTGTCGGTAAGTTCAACCTGCCACCCGTCGCGAATGTCTTGGGCAAAAATCCCAAACTCGTAACGGATCCCGTAGCCCAGGGACGGAATTTCTAGGGTGGCCAAGGAGTCTAGATAACAAGCGGCCAAGCGGCCTAAACCGCCATTGCCCAAGCCCGGTTCTTCTTCCTGTTCCAGTAAGGTTTCAAAATCTAGGCCCAGTTCAGTCATGGCCTGTTGGGTTTGGTCGTAGATCCCCAAGTTAATGAGGTTGTTACCCAAGTGTGGTCCCATCAAAAATTCCGCCGACAGATAGGCTACGGTACGGGACCCTTGGGTTGTATAGGTGGCTGCCGTATTGATCCAACGCTGGAGAAGGCGATCGCGTACCGTATAGGCCAAGGCTTGATAGTAGTCGTTCTGGGAGGCCAGACCTGGAAATTTCCCTAACACATAAAACAGATTATCCAGGAACGAGCGTTTCAGGGCTTCCACGCCCAGCCCTGTTCGGCTGAGATCGCAGGTCATTGATTCCATGGTCAAATCAGAGGCCGTTTGCATGCATCAGTTCCTTTAGGACAATGACGTCCAAGTATATTTATTCCAATCGACAGTTGGCGGGTTAGAAGCACCGAGCAATTTTAGGATGGCTGCTATAAAAACATCCCCTTATCCTAGTTTTTATTCTGAGGGATTGGGATAATGCC
>JBAVRC010000840.1:0-3039 GCA_049694615.1 Thermosynechococcaceae cyanobacterium
CTGCAATTTTCTGAAGCCATTCGACAACTGGGGATGTATTGGTTACTCATGAATGAACCCCCGCCCCTTTAGAGAGATATACTCCCATGAATCCTCCCTTGCAAGTTTTGATCGTTGAGGACTCGGAAGACGATATGCTGCTCATGCTGCGGGAGCTTCGTCGCGGCGGCTACACACTCGATTCGGTTCGGGTCGAAACGTCCGAGCAAATGCAGGCAGAGCTAGATCGCCAGCCCTGGGATCTGGTGATTGCTGACTATACCTTGCCCGATTTTAGTGCAATAGACGCCTTGAAACTGGTTCGGGCTCAGCATCAAGATTGGCCCTTCATCATTGTCTCCGGCACGATCACAGAAGAGACTGCGGTGGCAGCCATGAAGGCTGGAGCACACGACTATATCACCAAGAGCAATCTGGCCCGGTTATTGCCTGCGATCGAGCGAGAACTCCGGGAAGCGGAGGACCGACAAAAACGACATCGTGCCGAACAAGCCTTGCGGGAAAGCGAGGAGCGGTTTCGCCAGTTAGCCGAGAATATCGTCGAGAGCGTGTTCTGGATATCCGATCCGCAGTCCGCTCAATTGCTCTATGTGAGTCCTGCTTACGAACACATCTGGGGACGTTCCTGTGAGAGTTTGTACGTCAACTGTATGGAATGGCAGGACGCGATTCATCCGGAAGATCAGCAACGGGTTCGGACCAACTTTTTGGCACAAGCGCTAACGGGACGTTACGACGAAGAATATCGGATTATTCGCCCGGATGGATCGATGCGCTGGATCCGCGATCGCGGGTTTCCCATTCGCAATGCATCCGGCGACCCCTATCGCGTCGTAGGGATTGCCGAGGATATCACCCCTCGCAAACACTCCGAACAAAAAATCCGCGAACAAGCTGCCTTGCTGGACATCGCCTCCGATGCCATTTTTGTGCGCGACTTGGAACACCGCATTCTCTACTGGAATCAGGGCGCCGAGCGGTTGTACGGCTGGCTCTCAGCAGAAGCCGTCGGTCGGAAAGCGAGCGAGCTGTTGCAGGAAGATACTGCCGAGACATCGAACATTCTACAAATTGCCCTGGATCAAGGCGAGTGGCGGGGAGAGCTGCGTAAAGTCACAAAAGCAGGCAAGACCGTTATTGTCGAAGGACGTTGGACCTTGGTCCGCGACGAAGCAGGTCGGCCCAAATCCATCCTCTCGGTCAATACCGACATCACCGAAAAGAAACAACTGGAAGCGCAATTTCTGCGCGCTCAACGGCTGGAAAGCTTGGGGACCCTGGCCAGCGGCATTGCCCACGATCTGAACAATATCCTAACCCCCATCCTGGCGATCGCACCCCTGTTGCCCCTCGACCTACCGCCGTTGAGCAAGTCGAGCCGGCAATTGCTGGAGATGCTGGACGAGAGTGCGAAGCGAGCCGCCGACTTGGTGAAGCAAATTCTAACCTTTGCTCGTGGCTTGGAAGGAGAGCGTGCCCCTGTTCAGATTAAGCATCTGCTCAGAGAATTGGATCAGATGATGCACAGTACGTTTCCGAAGTCCATTACTGCAACCTGCAATAGCGCCAGCAGTGACTTATGGTTGGTGTCGGCCAATGCAACCCAACTGCAACAGGTCTTCATGAATTTGTGTGTGAATGCCCGCGATGCAATGCCTCAAGGCGGCATCTTGAGTATTGTTGCCGAGAATAAACGGATTGACGAAACCGATGTGCGCCTGAATCTAGGTGCTAAAGTGGGTCCCTATGTTGCGATCGCCTTTACCGATACTGGAACGGGGATTTCTCCGGAACACATTGATCGCATTTTTGACCCGTTTTTCACGACAAAAGCGGTGGGCGAAGGGACCGGGCTAGGACTCTCCAGTGCCATGGGAATTGTCAAAAACCACGGCGGATTTATCACAGTGCACAGTGAAGTTGGCCAAGGCACACAATTTCAGGTTTGTTTGCCCGCCATTGCAAACATCGAAACGCCATCAGCAAAGAGTCGGGACTTGCCCTTAGGTCGCGGAGAACTGATTCTTGTGGCAGATGACGAAGCAAATATTCGCAAAACCTTGAAAATGACCCTAGAGAACCAGAACTATAAGGTGCTGACCGCAAATGACGGACTTGAGGCGATCTCTACCTACACAGCGCATCAGACTGACATCAAAGCCGTGTTAATGGATATCATGATGCCGTCGATGGGTGGAGACTCCGCCATTCGAGCCTTACAACAGTGCAACCCCCAGGTCAAAGTGATTGTCTGTAGCGGAGTAGCGACTCGCGAGACCCTTCCCCAAACGCTTGGAATCAAAGCCTTTTTGTCGAAACCGTTTACAGCCGACGACCTATTGCACACCTTGCATTCTGTCCTCAAGGGAGACTAGGGTTCAATGACTTCAGGAGAAACCTTACAGGAACAATTCAATCGATCCGGCTTTTCGGACAGACAACTGAGTCGTCTTTGGGACGTCGATTCCGAACCAATTTACGGCTTTTCGGTCGATGGATCTCAAGCCTTCGACTATTGGAAGCAACTTCATGCAATCAAGGATGAGATTGGCCACTATCCTCTTATATTAGGCGATGCGGAAGAATTAGAGCGCCATCAGGAAGATATTCAGTTTAATTCTGAAGAGGACACACAACCCTTTAGCATTGCCAGAACGGTAGAACAGGGAATTCAACTCGTTGCAAAAGAGTGGTTTGATCTCACGGCTCAAGAACGACGACAAGACTGGGAAGATTTTTGGTCTGAAGATGAGCAACTGTCAATGCAACGAGAACAAGGTATTCTCGATGCATACACGCTGGCAGAAGCAGGAGAGTGGAATAGCAAAATTTCAGCAGCAGATGAATCCATTACCATTCCGATGAATATTCTGACCCGTCATTTCTATCCCAACGTATGGATTGCCCTAATTCCGACCCCTTTGAGCTGGGAAGTTCCTGCCTTTCTCCGATTCGGCAACTGGAACGAATGTCCGCATCCAGAGGTTCATGTGTGCCTCATGAAATATTGGCATGAACAGTACGGGGCAGAAGTAATCG
>JBAVRC010000841.1:0-4581 GCA_049694615.1 Thermosynechococcaceae cyanobacterium
AGTGTTGCATAGAAAGCCTTACAGATGAATGAAATAGCCCTGACCATTTATAGGTCAGATGTCTGAATCCATACCTTCATTTCAGTTAAGGTTAACAGTCCAAACTGATTTGCCAGGGCAACATCTGCCGCATCTCGACCATAAGCGAGCACAACGCGATTGCCACGTGAGTTTGCCTGGGTTGCGTCAAAGGTATACCAGCGATCGCCAACAAACGCTTCAAACCATGTATGGAGGTCTATGGGATCAAGTTGGTAAAGATAACTAAAAACCCTGTGAGCTGGAATTGTCAGACTGCGGCATAGGGCAATCTCCAAATGAACAAAATCACGGCACACTCCCGTGCGTTTTGTTGCTGTTTCAATCACTGAGGTGGAAGCAGTGCTTGTTTCATAACGATCGATACTCAACATGGGAATAGATTGAGCACTCTAAGTCACGTCCGTTGGATTTACTGAAGTGCATTAATTAAATAGTCAAAATAAGCACCAACTTCACTAGCGTCTTCCCCTGACATTAATGAAGTCGTCATATTCTTCATGGCACGGACACCTTCAGCAACAGCACCAATGGGGGTGCCGAGGGATTTATACATCTGACGGACCCCAATTACCCCGATCTCTTCAATGGATGTCGTTTCTCCAGATGCCACGCTGTAGGTAATTAAGCGCAGGTAGTAGTCCATATCTCGCAGGCAAGTAGCAGTCATTTCTTCACCATAGGCATTACCGCCTGGTGAAACTAGGTTGGGGTGTTGTTGGAACAACTGATTTGCAGCTTGTTTAACAATGCGATCGCGGCTTTCAGTTAATGTTTTGATCAGACGTAAGCGGCGATCGCCACTTATCATAAAATACTTGATTTGGTCTATCTCTCCTGGCGTGAGATAGCGAGATTCAGCATCTGCATTTACAATTAATTTCTTTATAATACTCATGAGCGTTTTCCTTAAAGTATTGACACACATTCATCGCCCGATTTAAAATCTGAACGCACGACTCTTGCCCCCTGATGCTCGAATCACTTCCAGCCTTTGACCTAACTCGAAGTTAGAGGTCTTTAGGGTGATAGACCAATTGAATCTTGTCCTGAATGGCTGGCTAGTCAAGCTTTTCTTTAACAGTATCTTTCACATCTTCGGTGGCATGACGAACTTTTGCCTCTGCTTGTTTTTCTTTGCTTTCTATTTGTACCTTTGAATCTCCAGTTAAATCGCGCACTGTTTCTTGAATCTTGCCTTCGATATTTTTGGCAGTTGCCTGGGTATCTTTTAGGCTCATGATTCACTTCCTAAATAGAATGAAAAGCGCTGCTTCTTGTGTCACCATAACGCATGGCTGTTTCATTTAATGTTTGAATTGGTTCAATATGATATAAAACGTAAGTAAGATAGGCTGGAATCCAAGATACATAATGCTTTAAGTCCCTTCGCCTTTCCCCAGCAGATGGTTGCTAATCTTTTTCTCATAATTTAAGTCTTGCGTGTCAAGACGTTTATCCCAGAATGTAAAATATAGTCCATAGTGCACGGTGTACTTGAGATGATGAACGGAGTGGTGGGCTGGCCCAATAAACCACCTGCCTAGCCAATGGTGGGGAAATGCTAAAGGTAACCGATCAATGCCCAGATGATTCACTACAGCCCATACGGTCATTGTGGTGAGCACTGCAATTAACGTAATGAAATGTAGTGGGATGATAAAAACAACACCAATCAGAAACAGTGCCTGAATAATTGCTTCTAATGGGTCAAAGGCAAACGAAGTCCATGGCGTAGGATAGCGTGATCGGTGATGTCCCTGATGAAACTTGGTAAAGAGTGACGGATGGTGCAATAAACGATGGGTGAAATAGAAATAGGTATCCTGAAGCACCAACACCACACCATAGCTCACGCCTAAATACCAGAGTCCATACTGTTGTGCATCGCTGTATAGCCAGGTAACACCCCAACTGTATCCTGACAGGACAGATGCTGACGCCAGTGCAAAGACTCCTGTCGAGAGAACTGAGAGTTTAATATCGTGTTGAATGGATTGCCAAGAGGGGGGATGATACAGCAGATTATGAGTTATGAAAGATGATCTGTACGGTGAATAGAGGAACAGGTAGATTCCCCCTGCTATCAGGAAATACCGCAACAGAATAATTCCAAATAGAGCGATGCCATAGAACTCAAACGAGCGGTTTATCAATTTAATTTCCCTGCCATTCTCGATCTTCTAATTCCTTTTGTGGCAGCAGCAACGTGGCCTCAATTTCTTGCCGGATTGCCGTTGTGATTTCGCAGTTACTGTTCAAACAATCGACTAGGAGTTGATTAGCGTCATAGTAGCGTTGTAGCACTTGTTGCTGTTCAGTCGTAAACTGCCACGGGTGGCGAATGTTACGGTAGTGGGTAATTGAACGTCGTAACTGTTCTACCCAAGCTGAATAGTTTTTCTGCCACCAATCCTGAAGTCGCTCCTGAGTTTGTCTAGGAGATGGTAATTGTGCTCTTAACTGTTGAAGAGACTTATAAAACCCGGCATCCAGAACGGTTACTAGAATATTGCTAAGGGCATCGTTGCAGGCATTGACGTAGGCAAAGTCCTGACTCCGATCAGTGCTAAACTCCAGCAATAAGTTATCCAACGCCGCATCTAACAGGATTCCCTGGTCAAGGGTACCGGCTAATGCAAAGTGAGTTGCCATGTGTGGAGTTTGAGTTAGCGCAAGGTAAAACGCCCGCGTGGTTGCAAGTTTAGGTTCGCTAGGAATGGCCTGGGATTTTTGGCTAGCCCAACTCAAAAATTCCTGTAGATAGGGGTCTTGGGCCACTAACGCATCAATTTGCTGCTTCATCAACTGCACCAGCGAATCTGCACTGCGGAGCATAGCCGCTGTCAATAAAAAGACTTCTCGCCAGTGCGGATCGGTAATGTGGCTAACCAACCCTCCTAAAGCCTGCTCTAAGGCTTGTAGATTATGATTCGCTACAATTTTTCGAGCAGTGAAGTATTCCTGAAAAGCCAGATATGAGAACGAAAAAATTCCTCGCGCTCGCTCGATCAAAAAACCATGCTGAGCCTCGATCGCTTTTAAGATAGCCTCGCTTTTAAGTTGTAATTCTTCTGGTTCTAGTGTTGCACCGGGTAAGTTTCGTAGATAGTCTCCAATATATTGTTCAATCACGCGCTGCTCAAAGAAGTTCTGCCCCTGTTCAAAGGTCACTGCTGCAAGCTGACTGAGCAGCCTTAGCTTTTGGGGCAATAAAAACCCTCGGTATACTTCATCGCGTTCCACCCCTTTGGCTTCATCCCATTTACCCAACAGCAAATCCAACCCTTGTTTATAAAATTCAGTTCGTTTGGCGGGGAATTTCCCTTGACCATGAAACACCCAGCAGGCGAGGTGCAGAAAGAGAGGAGTGACCACCAGTTGCCGAAACTGGAAGTTTTCCGGCAGCTCTAGCTTTTGAATAAACTGAGTAGCCTGCTCCTGCCCCATTCGAGCTGTGGTTTTCGTCAGCGCGACAAACCATTTTTGGGCAAAGGTGGTGATTTGAGCTTGAGTAAATGGCGCAATTTCTACATCGGTAAAGCCGCGAAGCTGGAGCTTTTGGGCAGCAGTGCGACAGGATGCAACAAATTGATTTCTATGATACTGCTCAGAAAACATACGAATTTCTCTGAGCACTGCTGGGATGTCCTGATTCCGAACTTCATCCATGCCATCCATCAGAACCAAAACTCGACCTTCTTGCAGTAAGGTTTGAAGCACAGACGGATTAGCAACACCAGAGAGGAGCAGGGTCTGACGCATGGTCTTTAAAAGACTAAACTCTCCGCTCCTTCGGGCCTCTTCTGTAAACTCTCGCAATAAGATAAAAATGGGGACTTGATTAGCGGCAAATTCCCCTCGATTACACTGAATCGCAAGATGTTGCAAAAAGGTTGTTTTGCCCACTCCCGGTTTCCCCAAGACTCTGAGCTTCGAGTAGGTTTCAACAGCCTGCATCCCTGGGATTTGCTGCCGCTCGATCACGCCTAAGCCAACTCGATCAAATTCGGTAGGCTCTAAGTTTTGCAGATCCTTAATCTCAAACCACTGTTGACTCGCAATATCCTCCAAAATATTGACATCCACATAAATGTCATCAATGCTGACTGGATGGCTGATGTCGAGTAACTGTAGGATGCCGCACTGGTTTTGAAGGGTGTCTCGATGTAGCGATCGCACCTGTTGCACTAAATCGTCAATGCCTAGGGCAGCAGTCTCCCTTGCCTCGCCCGGGTCCAGAAACTCCGTTGGCGGATGATCGGCGATGTCTCGCCACTCTAAGTCGAGGGTGGCACAAACGGCCAGAAAAACTTGACGATCCACAGGCTGCCCAGTGAAAAACCGCCAGATCGGCTGACGAGTCTTTAAGTTCACCTCTCCCGCTAGATTTTCCTGCGTCCATCCCTTAAGGGCAAATGCGCGTCTAGCCTGTTGAATACCAGCAGTGGAGGCATGGAGCGATCGCCTGACCATAAAATAATAAGCTCATCTTAAAACTGGCACTGGTGCAGTTTAATGAGATCACGAGAGTATTGTTAT
>JBAVRC010000842.1:0-3284 GCA_049694615.1 Thermosynechococcaceae cyanobacterium
ACACGACGTTTATCAGGCAGATCGCTGAAGGCTTCGACAATAGCAATTGCAGACATGGGGGAGACTCACGATGTTTGGGGCTGACTCCCTACCATATCAACAGCTTCATGAGAATGAAACAGCCCTGATAAATGGTTAGAGCAATTAATTACAAACTATAATAGAGATATACACAGCGACAACGCTACACATTGCGAGGCAGCCTATATGGATGCCAATGAAGTTTTAACACGATATGCAAATGGTTAAAGAGATTTCAGGTTACAAGATTTGAATATACTTAGCCTTATTAACGCAAATTTACACAGTGTTGATCTGACCGGGGCAAATTTGAGCATGTCAGACTTGAGTAATGTCGATCTAGGTGATACAAACCTTCATTGGACTACCTTGAAAGGTGCTAACCTAAGCAGGGCAAATTTAAAAGGGACAAAAATGCCTAATGGCAAAATATAGCGGTTCCTGCATGAGTGGGGTGCAAGATTTGCCTGAAAGCTTTATCTAGCAATGGTCTGATGTACCTCATTTGCCTGGGAACCGCTATACACAATGACCGATTAGATTCTACTAATTACTTTGGAATCTGATCAATTATCTGTCGTTAGATTAACGGCGTTGTTAATCTAGATAGCACCGCTAATTTCACTATGCCTTGTGGTCAATATTTACAGAATAATTAGAGATTTGTCATGACCAAAAATAAGTGACAGAGGATCTGGAAAGCCAAAAGAATTATCCAAAGAAACCAAGAAAAAGAAAGACTCAAAAAGACGCGATGGGCTTGCAAAATAATGATTGAGTTGTTCGTATAAGGGAACTATGAATCAGAAAATTAAACTCACCTTGGAACAGGAATTTGGCTTAAGAATCTTCGCAGATCTGGTGCAGAAAATGTCCCATGAACAAGCTCAAGAATTTCTAATTAAACAACATCAACTTATGTTGATGCAGAAAAAAAATGTATCAAGATCTTCTGAAGCATGAATGGAAGTTAGATTTGGATATTTCTCCTTTCTAAACAGAGAAGTGTTTCCTCCAGTTCACAGTTAGTTCCATTCTGATTGCTATTTTCATGGACAGTATAGATGCCTCCATTCCAGGCTTTAATGAACAGGGCGTTTACCCCTGCCCAGCCTGCCGCTTGGGCCAGATTCAGGCATTGCCTTTGATGGATGCAATGGCTTGTAACGCCTGTCGGCATATTTTCACTGCTAACCCAAAAAGACAACAGCTCTTGATGGTCGATTGCTCGCCGCCCCTTGTTTGGCACTGGAATGGGATAAACTGGACAGGAACCTATGCGGAAGGCATTCAACTTGGTTGGAAATACTGGCTTAGTGCGTTGGCCTTTGTGCTGTTGCCACCTACTTTAATTGGATTATCAGCTTACATTTTTATCGCACATTCTAATACTTCTATACCCCTACTATCGCTAGTATGGATGGGGTTAACATTTTTGCTGCACTTGACCTTGGTTGGGTGTTCAGTCATTGGATTTTATGGATTCCTAGTAGGAACTTACTTTAGTGTCATGAGAAAAAATCTTTTTAGCCGCTAATTCGCCTCCGAGCACAGATCAATCTGCCTGTATCATGGCGGCTCCAGTATAGATCGAGTGATTGGACTGAGTTTGCAAGTCAATTGGATTTTAGCTGGAATCGCCATGGCTCGGATCTCCTTCATCGTTAGCGATGGTGCAGCAGGTTTTACTAGAGGGACTTGGGGGGTGGCTGCGGGTTGTTCTTTAACGGTCCCTTTGGGTAGCGGCTGTCCGAAATGGGTGGCCTTGGGAGGCGGTTCAAAGGGGTCCTCCGCTTTGACGACAACGAACTGATCGCCCCGCAATTCGGCTTCGAGTTCCCAAAACTGCCAATCGGGAAGCGGGGCATTCTCCCAAATCACAGAAACCAGACTGCGGAGATTGCGGACTCTTGGTGCGGAGCTATCACTTTGGTGGCGAAGGGCATTGCAGTAAATGACGAGAAAGGGCAGATCTTGGTAGCGTTCCCAGCAACCCTTTAAGGCAAAGCCAGATGGAGCCGTGTCAAGAACGGAGACGACAGTGAAGACGATTTTTCCATTTTGGAGTCAGCAATTCCAAATTCAGAACGGGTTTGCGTCGTTTCAGCCGATTAAGTCCCCTTAGTAGAGCTTGATTTGAAAGATAAATCAAGGGCTTCAGGCTCCGAAAATTTTGAATTTGGAATTGCTGTTTTGGAGTCCGGGATAGACTCTAAAACATTGAATCTGATCGGGTTGATGCTTTTTACGCATATTACGGGAGACAACGACAGAAAAGACTGTCTCATTGACAGTTAGGGTCACGTTGGGGCGGCAATATCCAAGATGCCCTCGACAACGCCGATCGCCTAATAGATTCGTGGTTGCAGTTCCGTCATGCAGTCGTGTGTAGCCGTTTTGACGATGATAGCGGCTTTGGGTAGATGCCCTCGCTGTGCGATCGCCTTGCTTGCGAGACCTTGAGGTAGGCGATCGCGCAAGACGGTAGAGGCATAATCCTCCCTGTCCTTGGTCTGGGGAATATTCAGCACAATCGTTTTGCTGGGATTGCTGAGTTTTTTCGCGGTCAATAACGGCGATCGGTTTGGGGCGATCGCGGGGAAGGTTGAGAGGGTCTATAAAATGTTGGAGAAGATTAGGTCGCAATATCCTGTCGTGAAGATTTGAAGAATTCTTGGCGGTTTCAGAGCCAGTGCAAATAGGTCAGTTTGGTGCGGTAAGAATAGTGTCTGAGACGAATGACATCACGCAGTTGATCCAGATTTTTTTTAGGTTGGTCAACCCTATTGCAGGGTGAAATGCAAGTAAAGAGATTGACATTCATCATAAAAAAGGTTAATAAACTGAGGCGTCTGCAAGACCACGGAAGTTATCTGCCCATATCTCCCAGGATCGATATAGGCGGATGGATTCCGTATTACCCAGATGGGCATATGGGCGGATTGAATCGGCCTATATACCCAAATCGGCGATAAGGATGGACAAGTTATCCGCCTATATGCCAAATTAGGCGATATAGGTCGATGGATATCCGTCTATATCGCCTCTAGAGCGATATGGGCTGATTGTATCTGTCCAATTATTAGTTGGACTGAAAACATCTTAAAAAGATTGAGGTATTGATTTTTTAAGAATAACTAACCCTCTTTTGTTACTCTCATCAGAGAAAAATCTGAAACCCTCTCTAGGCAAAGATCTTTGCTGAACCCCTCCAAATTCATGAAAGTGTTAGGAAATACGTGATGAAAAGCATAGCCTATAGG
>JBAVRC010000843.1:0-1857 GCA_049694615.1 Thermosynechococcaceae cyanobacterium
ATGTTGGGGAATTCTGGAACAGCATTGGAATGGAGCCAAGCTCTCTGATGTCGAAACGATGCTTCAATGGGCTCAGAGCATGACCTGGAAGGGGATTCCTCCCGTGATTAATTTGAGTAAGACGGTCTACCAAAAAGGTATTTCTCTATCCAAAATAGCGATGAAGGAGATTGAGAAGCGACTCGAAAGAAACCCCCTGTTACCCAAATGGGACATTCTAATTCGACCCCTCTAGGCGGTAATTCATTTCCTGGGAATCACCTAAAGCATTGAAATCAGCAGAAAAAGCAGAAAATGTCCGCGAAACGGAATTCCGAATATGAGATGGGCCACGGCGAAACAGGCTAGGAGGGTTCCCGTTAACAGCAGGGAAATGGGGACGATTTTGGAAATTAAAATCGCGGTAGAGGACACGGGCGTCATCAGCAATTGTTCCAAAGTGCCTTGATCCTTTTCCCGCACTGCTTCCACGGCTGAAGCGAGAGTGCAGCTCAAGGTCATAATCGTGCCAATCACACCTGGTACAAAGAACCAACTATCCGCAAGACCCGGATTGTAGCGATAGGTTACGGTCGGAAGACTCAATGCCTCTGGCTGCACCCAATCAATGGGTTGTTTGTCCAGCAGGAGGTTGCGATTGAAGGTGGCACTGATTTTGGCAATATACCCCTTTGCGAGGCCAGACGCATAGGCATTGATGCCATCAATCACCATCTCAACCTCGGCGTGTCCCGTGGTCATCAAATCGCGGCTAAAGTTGGGCGGGATGACTAAGCCTGCATCCGCCTGCCCCCGTTGCATTTGAGTCGTTAATTGAGATGGGCTATCGGTGTGGATGCTGGGGAGGAAAACTTTATTAACGGTTAGGGAATCCGTGAATTCGCGACTTATTGCCACCTTATTCTGATCTAAAATGCTAAGGCGCAGATGGATGACATCCGAGTTCAACACATAGCCGAAGATTACCATCGTGAGGATAGGCGAAATGGTCAGAAAGCCTACGAGTTGACGATTGCGAAGCAATTCTGTGGTTTCTTTAATCAGTAATCCCCACAGCCGTCGATTGAACATGAGTGCCTCCTTCAATCTTGCAACTGCATCCGACGCATTCCCCACCAGGCAACCCAAAATTCCACAGCTCCGAGAACCGCCATAATCGCGATCAGGTGGCCTGTCCCCATCCAACCTGCACCCCGCACAAAGGCATCTCGGCAGAGTTCGATGTAGTAACGCACGGGCACTAGATAGGACACGAGCGAGAACGGAAACGGAACGGTGTTTAGCGGAAACAGAAAGCCCGCGAGGAGAAAGGCTGTCAAGACTTTGACGGTACCAATCCCCTGGACCGCAGAACTTTGGGTGGTCGTAAAAATGGCAATAATCAGTCCGAGCTGCACACCCGCCATCAGAAAAATGGGCGTTCCGACCAACAGTGGAGTCGGGTCTCCGACAAAACCCACCCCAAACAGAAGATAGCCTACCCCCATCAAAATCGCTGTTTCGCCCATGCCAATCGCGAGATAGGCCAGGGTTTTACCGAGAAGGAGTTCTACCGCGCTCATGCTCGTGGCATAGAGTTGCAGAATTGTACCCTGCTCCTTCTCCCGGACTAAGGCGATCGCAATCAATAAGGGCGGAAACAGGGCTAGAATCACTCCATAGGCACCTGGAACAATAAAGAGCGATTCGGCACGCCCCGGATTAAACCAAAGTCGCACCTGGGCAATGACCCTACCCCTGTCAAGGTGAGTATTAGCTTTTCAATTGTTCCAACAACCGCGCCGTTGAAACATGGGGGTGCTCAGGGTCAAAAACACGTTTAGGAACCTTTTTTTTTGGACCTCTGGGGGATGAAGC
>JBAVRC010000844.1:0-10360 GCA_049694615.1 Thermosynechococcaceae cyanobacterium
CATCCAAGGTGACCGGATCCAGTTCGTAATGTCGTCCGGCATCGAAGGTGACCAAGAGGCGCGGGTGCTCGTCCTGGGCAAACTGCATCGGGACCAAGGCGGTATTGAGTTGGTTCCGCATTCCCAACCCAAAGGAAAACCGCGCCACGCCATGATTGCTAAATTTCAGAGACTGATATTGGGGCAGTTTCTGGGTGGCTTGGTCGGCGTAGAAATCTGGGGTTTTCGCAAGGCGCGAGCTGATCCGCGCGGTTTCGGCCTGGTCAAAATCCACCCGGAATACCATTCCATCGCCATTAAAGATGGGGTCGCCATTGGCATAGGGCAGACCGCCGGAGTCTACCGACCCCACAGGTCCGACAAAGAACAGATGTCCCTGGAGGTCTGGGGGGAAAACCCCTTCAAGCACCTGTAAACCAAGATTGGTTAACTCAACGCGATTGGCCGTCATGACGGCTTCGGGCATTTTTTGCATGGGAGTGTGTGTATTTGTAAGAGTTGGCTTATTGGCCGAACTGTTGATAAATCCGATCAAAGAGCGATCGCAAGTCTTGGCCGACTTTGCGTTGTCCGGGGAACCAGGACTGTTGATGGCGTTTTACCAGGTCAGCCACCACGGGTTCGTAATCCTCGCGGATGTTGTACTGAACATCCGTTGGGGAGACCGCTTCTGGAATCCAGGTGGTATGAATGGTGAAGCCAATGGTCATGCGATCGCTACACAACCGATATTGCGGACCTTGACTCAGATGCGCGGTATCGAAAATCCATAGTTCACTGGTGCTTGAACCATCAGGGCGATCGGCAAAGACCACGCAAACCAAATAGCCCTCCGTTCCCTGTTCTGAACCCTGACGCGGCACAAACTGCGGCGAATTAGCAAAATGCCCCGCCGGAAAGTGGTACACATCGGGGGTGGTTAGTTGCAGATCCAAGGTCCCTTGTTCATTGCGGTGGCGCTCTACATGTACCCGACAAAGCGTGGTGGGTTGTCCGTCGCGGTTGGCCTGTAACACCTCATCCACAGCAAGGGTCCGGTACGGATAGTCGGCGTATAAATCCTTCACATATTGGGGCAGCAGTTCTTCCCAACCCCCGTAGAAAATCCAGTACAAATCTTCCACATGATTGGGTTGCTGGAGGGTCATATTGCGATAGGCGTAAACCGGATTGCCCCAGCAATAGTCCTGGGTCACCAAATGGGATTTGACCGGAGTTGCGACATCGGGGTCCAGAATATAACTCCCGATCCAATTGAGATCCATCCCATCGGACAACATGCCTGCCAACTGTTTCAGGCGGCGGTTCGTTTGCGGATCAGGATAGACCGAGGTATCGAACCCGCGAATAGGTTCAGCCGCATCGGTGGCGCAACTATGGACTGTATGCAAAACAATCCCGTCGCTGTCGTCATAGTCCACGACATAATGGGCAATGGCGCGGGGGATTGATTGTGACCTGCTTGGCCTTCACTTGCGATTGTCCCGGTTGGAGATCGGCCCGACGAATGATATAAACGGGCGTATCGGCGAGCTGTGCCACGTCGGTTAAATCGCGGAAGAGTTTTTCGGTCGCTTCGGTTAACGCGCCACGTTCGTAGGGCAGCAGTTCTTCCAAGGAAATCTTAAAAGCCGTATCCAACAGGACGATGTGGTTTTTTGTGGCCCACATTTGGTGCAAAGTCTGCTGAATGGTGAGGGGCTGCCCATTTTCAAGAACCACTTGCCAACGGTCCAACTGGCCAGATTCGCTCCAGCGCATTAAATCGACAAAATCGTTGTGGGTCAGTCCCTTGAAGACCCACTGCAAAAACTGAACCAACCGATCCCACAACCCGGAACGATGTCCTAGGCCAATAAAGGCTGTAATAAATGCTCCCAACCATTGTTGAATCTGATGTATCCACGGGTCGAGCAGTCTGCCCTGAGACGGTTTCCAGCGGGTTTGCGATTTCTGGATCAGGGTGTGGAGGAATGGAACGTGATTGAAAACTTGACGGACACTGGGTAAAAAGTGCGAAATCGACTTGCCTAGGTTGACGGTAAAGAGTTCTTTTTGGACAAAGTCAAAACTGGGGTGGGCCGAACTCATGACTAAGGGGAAGGCCAACTGGGGAAACAGACTGTTGACGCTTTTCCAGTCCCGGTTCAAGCCAATGGGTCGCAAGATGTCTAAGGTTTGGGGGTCCAGTTCAAAGGGACGGCCCATATCGACCGTCAGTAACAACCGATAGGGGGCATTGTCTTGGAACCGGAAGGGCGTGAGGGTTACGCTCAGTTGGGTACAGACCCCCAGATTGAGAGACCCGCGTGTGATGCCGTAGTTATGGAATTTGAGATCGGCATAGGTCGGATCGGGATGGGTGATGCGATCGGCAATGCCATCAATGGAGGCCGCAATTTTGGTTTTTAAGTGGGCTTGCCCCTGACCAAAGGCCAGTCGATAGACCATCCCATCTCCGTTGTAGAGGGGTGTAAAGCCATCTTGAGCGGGCAACACAACGGAGGGGCGCAGTGGGTCGGTCGGGGAATCTAAGGTGCCAGCAGGTCCGAGGATAAAGACATAGCCTTCTAGGTCGAGGGGCAGTTCAACAGTTTGCTCGGAGAGACCTGCTTTAACGATGAGGGGAATATTATCCAGTTCTTCCCGGCTCACGGATAAAATTGCACGGGGAAACTGAGTGACGGTTTGTTCGATGGTGGGACTAGAGAGCGCCTGAGTCATAGGTTCGATTAAGAGGGAATACACAGCAAGCCTTGCCCCTGTAAGCTATGGTTGGAGACCATTTCAGCCCGCAGGAGTCATCTATCGTCAGTGTGCCCCAGCCCATTTCCAGACCTTCACTTGGACTGCGTTGAGAACAATTTCCGTCAATATCTCAAAAAGTCCTGAATGGGCAGGAAAAAGGGGTCTAGTTGTTAGGCAAAATGGGCAGGTATTCGCCAATTCCGTATTATGGGAGACACGTGCAATCTGCGGATCGGCAACGCTGAAGGATTCATTGTGATGGTTTCAACAAGCTCTACCCCCAACATCGCGCTGCCAACATCGCTGCGACCTGCGATCCAGGCGTTGCAGACGGATTTGGTTGCATGGCGACGGCGGCTCCATCAGTATCCTGAACTGGGATTTCGCGAGCATTTAACAGCAGCCTTTGTCCATCAACGTTTACAAGACTGGGGCATTGTCCATGAAACAGGCATTGCGGGCACAGGCATCGTGGCAACTCTCAACGGTGCAGCACCCGGTCCAGTCCTGGCCATTCGGGCAGATATGGATGCCTTACCCATTCTGGAAGCCAATGAGGTGCCCTATCGCTCCTGTCATGAAGGGACCATGCATGCTTGCGGTCATGATGGCCATGTCGCGATCGCCTTAGGCACAGCCTATTACCTGTCCCAACATCCCCAGACTTTTCGGGGCACGGTCAAGATCATTTTTCAGCCCGCCGAGGAAGGACCAGGAGGGGCCGAACCCATGATTGAAGCCGGGGTACTGCGTAACCCAGATGTGGCGGCTATTATTGGCTTGCATTTGTGGAATAATTTGCCCCTGGGCACCGTTGGGGTCCGTAGTGGCCCATTGATGGCAGCGGTGGAGTTATTTGAATGCGAAATTCGCGGCAAGGGCGGGCATGGCGCAATGCCGCACCAAACCGTCGATTCAATTGTGGTAGGGGCACAGGTGGTGACGGCCCTGCAAACCATCGCGGCCCGCAATATTGATCCCTTGGATGCTGCCGTGGTGACAGTGGGTACGTTCCAGGCCGGACAGGCCCACAATGTCATTGCCGACACGGCCAAGCTATCGGGGACAGTGCGATACTTTAACCCAGCCTTGGGCCAGCTCCTTCCCCAGCGGATTGAGCAAGTTATTGCAGGGGTTTGCCACAGTCAGGGGGCGAGTTATTCGCTGAATTACTGGAAACTGTACCCACCTGTGATTAACGATGCAGCGATCGCCCATCTGGTGCGATCAGTGGCCGAAACGATAGTGGAGACGCCAGCGGGGATTGTGCCTGACTGTCAAACCATGGGGGGCGAAGATATGTCGTACTTTTTGCAAGCGGTACCAGGGTGTTATTTCTTTTTAGGGTCTGCCAATGCATCCCTTGGATTAGCCTATCCGCACCATCACCCCCGCTTCGATTTTGATGAAACAGCTTTGGGAATGGGCGTAGAATTGTTTGCGCGCTGTGTCGAAACATTTTGCGCTAGCGATGCCCAATCACCCGATACACCTTGACTGGGGCTGCTTTGCCCTTGAGGGGCAAATTTGAGCGTCTATAACCTCAACCGTCAAGGGAGAAACGACCACAATGCTCTGTGCAGAAGATCTTTTACAGCTTGAGCTATTCCAAACTCTTCCCAAAACGCGTCTAGATTGGATCTGCGATCGCGTCCAGACCCTCCAACTGGCCGAGGGCGAAACACTGGTGCAAGAGGGAGATGCCCCACGCGGGTTTTTCGTCCTGATCGAGGGCAAAATCGCCGTCACGCGCATGAGCGAGGGGGTTGATATGCTGCTGGGGCAACATGAAGCCCCCACCTTTTTTGGCGAAATCCCTGTCTTGACCGAAGAACCCGTGATGGTCACGCTGCGGGCGCTAACGCCCTGTCAGGTTTATCAACTCTCTGGCGACGATTTTCGGGACGTATTGCATGCCTGTCGAGCGTTTGAACGAACCGTCTTTCGGACTGTGGAGCAACGGCTGCGCGGCTTGGAATCATTTATTCGCAACCGAGAGAAAATGGCGGCTTTAGGTACCCTTGCGGCGGGATTGGCCCACGAACTCAATAATCCGGCAGCGGCTCTAGTACGAACTTTAAAGGAAGTCACTCCGGCCCTCATCGAACTCCAGCGGATGAACCTGGTTTATGGACAGCGTCAGGTGGAAGCAACCCATACACAACAGTGGTTAAACCTGCGAGATGCAGGATATGAGGCCATTCTGCATCGACCGAGCGATGCCCTTGGGGCGATCGACCGCGAAGCGCAAATTTTAGACTGGTTGGAAGATTACGGCGTAGAGGATGCCTGGAAACTCGCGGAGCCGATCGCAGCGGGCGGCGTGGAGGCAGCAACCCTTGAGGCGTTAATGGAACGCTGGCGGGATGACCCCACCGAATTGCGGGAAATGGGCTTGCGCTGGCTTGCCCTTTCCTTCGATGTCATGTCGATGATTGCCAGCGGCCTGCGGAGTTCGGAGCGAATTTTCGAGCTGGTCCAATCGATGAAGTCCTATTCCCACGTTGATCGCGGTGCCCAGCAATGGGTGGATATTCATGAAGGCATTGAAGATACCTTGCGATTGTTCTCTTACAAAATCAAGAAAGGGATTGAAATTCGCCGAAATTACGATCTCGCCTTGCCGCAGATTTTGGCCTACGGCAGCGAACTGAACCAGGTTTGGACGAATTTGATCGATAATGCGATCGATGCCATGGACGGCAAAGGCGCGATTGAACTTGCCACCACGCGTCAGGGCGATCGCATCCAAATTCAGATAACGGACAATGGCCCTGGCATTCCCGTCGAACTGCAATCCCGTGTGTTTGAACCCTTTTTTACCACCAAACCCGTCGGCAAAGGGTCTGGGTTAGGACTAGATATCGTCCGGCGGATTATCGAAAATCGCCATCAAGGCTCAATGGTACTTGACTCGCAACGCAGTCGGACCCAGTTTACCATTTGCCTGCCCCTGACCCAAACTCACTCGCCCCCCTCGGAGATTGTTCATGAACCTTAGATATGCTTATACGAGGTTGAATGTTGAGAATTATGCAGCGTGTAAACAGTTCTATCAGGACGTTTTAGGCTTTAAGATCGCCTTTGAAGACGATTTAATGGAGTATGCCGAACTGGAAACGGGCGACACTAAAATTACGATTTTGAATCGTGCCCGATTAAAAGAATATATCGGCAAAACCGAGGTTGTGACCTATGATCCCCACACAGCAAAGGTGGCACTGACCTTCATCGTTAACGATCTTGAAGCAGCGATAGAAGACCTTAAGACCAAAGGGGTTACGTTGGTTAACCCGCTCTACAACTATCCGGGACAAGGATTTATGGCGGCATGTTTTCGCGACCCGGACGGAAACCTCATTGAACTCGAACAGTTTCTGACCTAGAGCGTTTTTCAATATGAACCGATCGCGACGTTGCATAGAGGCACACAGCCGTGCGCTCCTACAAAAATACCGCATCCTATTAACAATCGTTGTCAGTTAAACCCTCTATGGTAAAGCCGATCATCCTAACCGTTGACGACGATCCTGAGGTGCTTCAGGCGATCGCCCGCGACCTCCGGCAACAATACGGCGATCGCTTCCGCATTGTTCGTGCCGACTCAGGTCCATCGGCCTTGGAAACCGCTCGACAGCTCAAACTGCGACAGGATCCGGTTGCCCTTTTCCTTGCCGATCAACGGATGCCGCAAATCAGCGGCGTGGAATTTCTTTCCCAAGCCATTGAGCTATTCCCCGAGGCGAAGCGTGTCTTGCTGACCGCCTATGCCGACACCGAAGCTGCCATTCAAGCCATCAATGCAGCTAGACTCGACTACTACCTTCTCAAACCTTGGGATCCGCCAGCGGAAAAGCTATACCCGGCCCTCGACGATCTCTTGCAAGATTGGCAGGCCCATTACCATCCCCCCTTCACAGGGATTCGCGTGATTAGCGATCGCTGGTCGCCCGCCTCCCACAGTATCCGTAATTTTTTGGCTGGTAATCAAATTCCCTACCGCTGGCTGGATATCGAAAAAGAGCCGGAAGCGCAGCAACTCGTCAGTCTCGCAGCCGCCAGCAGCCCCCCTCAACTCCCATTTATTCTGTTCCCAGACGGTTCGCAGTTGATGGAACCGAGCCAAGCCCAAATGGCCGAAAAACTGGGACTTCATACCCAAGCCGAAAAACCGTTTTACGATCTGATTATTGTCGGCGGCGGTCCAGCGGGTTTGGCGGCAGCGGTCTATGGGGCTTCAGAGGGACTGCGAACCGTGATTGTCGAGCAAGAAGCGCCGGGCGGTCAGGCTGGAACCAGTTCGCGGATTGAAAACTATCTGGGATTTCCAGTCGGTCTCAGCGGCAGCGATTTAGCGAGACGAGCCGTCACCCAAGCCAAACGGTTTGGGGTTGAAATTCTGGCTCCCCAGTCCGCGACAGCCCTCCGTGTTCAGGATCAGTATCGAATCGTGACCTTGGCGGACGGTCAAGATATTGTGGCTCACGCCGCGATTTTGGCACTGGGTGTGGCTTGGCGACGGTTAGACAATATCCCTGGCCTAGAGGCACTGACCGGTGCGGGGGTCTACTATGGGGCGGCCCAGGCGGAAGCCGCCGCTTGCGCCAACGAAGATGTGTATATTGTCGGGGGAGCAAATTCCGCCGGACAAGCAGCGATGCACTTTTCACGGTATGCCCGCACCGTGCGAATGCTCGTGCGCGGGGAATCGTTGACCAAGAGCATGTCCCAGTACCTCATCGCTCAAATTGCCGCTACCAGCAATATTGAAGTTTGGACCCATTCGAGGATTGTCGAGGCGAAAGGCGATCGCACCCTAGAAGCCCTTACCATCCAAAATACCCTGACCGAAGCCATTCAAACGGTTCCTGCTCGTTCTCTGTTTATCTTTATTGGGGCCGTCCCTCGCACAGACTGGCTCGGCACGGGCATTATGCGGGATGAGCAGGGTTTTATTTTGACCGGGCCTGACCTCCCTGCCCAGAGTCGTTCTCTGGAGGTTTGGCCGATGGCCCGCGATCCCTACCTTTTAGAAACCAATGTTCCAGGCGTTTTCGCTGTGGGCGATGTGCGGCACGGTTCAATTAAACGCGTGGCATCCGGGGTGGGTGAAGGCTCGATCTGCGTTCAGTTTGTGCATCGGTATTTGAGTCAGGTCTAGTCTTGGCGATAGGGTCGCGCTCTAGGGGTCGCAATGCGTGAACACCCCTAACGATAACCCGCCACCCGGTACACATTGACCTGGGTTGCTTTACCTTTGAGGGACATGGCCCCCCAGGATTCCAATTCATAGCGATCCGTCAGACAGTCGCGGGTCGGTTCGGCAATGAGGATACGACAGGGCGAGGGTTGACGATCTTTGTCTAAACTTTCCAGGCGCGAGGCAATATTGACCGCATCCCCAATCACCCCATACTCTAATCGCACCCGACTGCCCAAACTGCCCACCACCACCGATCCGGTATAAATGCCAACCCGCATCTGCACCTGGGGCAGCCCCTGAGCCTGCCATGCGGCATTCAGGGTGGTTAAGGCTTGATCCATGGCGATCGCACAATCGACCGCATTGCGAGCATCCTGCTGAATTTCCGCGAGACTTTCATGGGCAATCGGCACCCCAAATACAGCCATAATGCCATCCCCCGTAAATTTGTTAATGACCCCCTGATGTTGCTGCACCAATTGGGCCATCACGTCTAAATACGCATTCAACCAAGTTAATAACTGCTCTGGGGCATATTGTTCGGCAATGGTACTGAACCCCTTGAGGTCGGTAAATAAAAGGGTACTCGTCAATTTTTGGCCTGGGAGTCGCCCATTTTGCAGCAGTTCATCCCGCCGCTGCCACAGGGTATCCGCAATTTCAGGGGAGGTGCTTTGGCCAAACAAGCGCATCACCATTTGCTGCTGCCGTTGGGCTTGCTGAGACGTATAGGCCACCACACTGCCCGTAGTAATCACAAAACCAAGCGCAGGCGGAACCAAAGGAATCCAACCATCCTGCATAAAACTAATAAAGCAAGCGCCCAACAACCCCGCTAAGCTCAGGGGCGTTGCCATTAATAAAAACAATGGTTTGCGCGATCGCGCTGCGACCAAACCGCCCAAACCAGACCACACCAAAATCCAAACGCCTTCGGCCCAGTCCGACCAAAACCAAAACAATTGCCGCTGCCCTGCGGCAATATCCAGGAGTTGGCTCACCATTTGAGCATGGATCATCACCCCTGGCATCCGTCGCTCGGTTAACCCCGCACTAAAGGGGGTATTAAAAAAATCCTTTGCACTTTCGGCCACATTGCCAATCAAAATAATGCGATCGCGCAGGGTCTCCGGGGCAACTCGCCCAGCCATGACCGCACCCAGAGACACTATCGGCATACTCCGCTCATCCCCGCGATAGTTGAGCAAAATCTGATAACTCCGCGTATCAGCATGCACATATCCCCCATCATGGGGTTGCAAACGGGTCACGGTCGTTCCTTCCAGTTCCATCGCATCAGGATCATGGGAGCTGGGCTTCGGCTCAATTCCCTCATCCTTCCAGTAACGTCCGGCTAACTGGAGTGCAAAAGACGGGATTTGGTCACCCCGATCATCCGGCAAAAACAACAGCGATCGCCGAATAATCCCATCCCGATCCACTAAGGCATCGTTGAACCCCACTTGTTCTGGGGAAAGACTGGGCGGTGGTGCAATGGTGGGCTGCCCCCCATCTCCAATCTTTGTAATGCCAATCACCCGATCCGAGCGTTGAAAGATCTGCATCAAGCGTTGGTGTCCCGGCTCAACGGGTTTATCTCGATAAATATCCAAGCCTACTGCTCTGGGTCGAGCTTGCAACACGGTTTCCAGCAACGTGGCATAAACCTGATCCGGCAGTTGCAGCAGTCCGCCCCGATCCTGCAAATCCGCTTCAGTAATACCAATAATCAGCAACCGTGAATCCGGTGATAGCTCAGATAGCTCAGATCGACGTTGCACCATCCAATCGTAGGTGACCAACTCCAGCCACTCCAACGTCCCCGACAGCCGCAGACTCAGGATAAAGAGGGTCGCGGCAACACTGGCGATCGCCGCTGCAATGATCCCCGCAACCTGGTCCCGATTGTGCCGAAGACGCTTTCCCATGAAGCCGTTCCTTCTCCCTCAGCCTAGCTTGACCGCAATCCCCATCAGCGTACAACGGAGTAGCGTGCCCAACCAGGTCAACGGAGCGGGTATGATAGACCAACCATAAAAACGACGATGCTCCGTCAATTCATCCAATCGATGCCCTTGTGTCCCCCTATCTCGTTCTATGCAACCCTATCTTGTCGTCACCTTTAGCGATCGCACCCAAGCCGAAGCCGCTTACCAATCTCTCCAATCGGCTGAACTGAACCTACCGCACCTCGACATCCTGGGGTCGGGATACAAAAGTTTGGAAGAGATCAACGTTATTGATCCGAACCAAATTGCCTTGCGCCAGTCTACTTCTATGTTGTGGTGGATCGTCCCCTTAGGGTTTTGCGCGGGTTTCGCCTTTAATGACATCACCCACCTCACCATCTGGGACCAAGCATCGCCGCTCGTCAATCACTGTATCGGTGGCTTATTAGGAGCCATATCC
>JBAVRC010000845.1:0-2440 GCA_049694615.1 Thermosynechococcaceae cyanobacterium
GCCACGATCACCGCATTAGCATCTCTACTACTGGTAACCTCGCCATCAATGGCTTCTTCAAATTCCTCTAAAGCAAAAGGTAGTTTAGTCCCTGAAGTAAGTCAAAAAGTTAAGCTTCAAAAGGTAATCAATTTAACTCCAAATGCTCCTGGCATAAAAGGAGGGATTGTCGGTCATAAAGCGTTTATCTATAAACACGACTGGGGTCTGCGGAATGGGCAGTGGAGATTAACCCTCAATTGGGATCTCATTCAACCTAGCTCTCATGTTCATGTGGCCGTGAGCGAATGCGACGCCTCCGGTAACAGTTTTGTGGCGGGTGCCAAATTTACGGTGCATAATATTGCACCAATCACAAATGGGGTAACGATTTTGACCAATATTGAATGGAATGAACCAATTCGACTTTGTGCGGATTATTTTATTGTCAACCCCACTTTATAAGTTTCAGTCCAAAATAACCTGGTCTAATATAACTTATAAACATGAGTTTTAAGACCTGAATCAAGGTTATAACTAAGGGCTTGAAACCACAGTGTATTCGTCTCTTGATCCTTACTCTAAATCAGGAGATGAATAAAATTTTATAGATTCGTTAGCAGCGTTCAATATTTAACTCGACCTTTAAGACTTCAGAAAACTGATAGTTTCACTAAAAACTACATGGATTCTTTTCCTTCAGAGGCAGGAAAGAATAACTGAAAGGTTAACTGATAGTCAGGTTTTAATCCCTTCAGTCTAATAACTTTTTAGCAATTCACAGCGCTCCACAACTTCAGAATAAAAGAAACGGGGACAAACCGATGAGTAGTATGTATGTTCAATGAAAATCTAGTTTTTAGAAGTTTTTTTGGCTTCTGAGAGAAATCTTACGTTTCTAAAACACTTTAGGAGACGACTCAATGACTATCTGGTCTGATCTTGCTAAGTTCGAAGTAAGTAAAAGTTTTTCTGAAATTATTGCGCTATGGGGACAGATTAATATCCTAGTTGTCACCGATAGCATAGTTTCTTTTGGTTCAGAACATGATCCGCGCAACTTAAACGAAGATTATTTCGGAATGAGCCACCTGATCAGCATACTGGATCAAGTTGCCACGGTGACAAAAGCACACCGCACCAATGATCCTTTAACAGCGCCAGGAGTGGTTCCAAATTTCCGTTTTGATGAACACAACCTTAATAATTATCATCAGATATGGTTACTCGGATTTGCTACGGGGATACTCCCAGATCCTGAGAGAGCTGCCATTGCTGATTTTATGAACAAAGGCGGGGGAGTTTTCGCAACAGGCGATCATGCCGGACTTGGCTCAGCTTTGGCTATTGGCCTTCCTCGTGTAGGCTCTATGCGCTATTGGCAATCACCACCTCCATCTTTAGGCCCTGATCGTATTGATACGACTAGACCGGATGTAAATGATGTCGTGGTATTCGAGAATCAATCAGATGACATTCCCCAGATACTAAGACTCAAACTATATCAATGGTCTCAGCATAGATGGTTTCGCGAAGTTTATCCTCATCCGTTGTTATGTAGCGCTTCAGGATCAATAACAGAATTTCCGGATCACATGCATGAAGGAGAGGTTATCGTCCCCAACAATCTTGATGCTAAAATGAAGATAGGCGGTAAAACTTTTGACGAATATCCTAAGGATAAAAATGGCAATCGAGTCTCACCCGAAGTTGTCGCTTGGGGCTGGACAACAGGACGCGCCGATCCTGAAGTGATGCATGGCATTCATACAGGTGATCCAGGAACATCTATACCTCGTTGGACGGGGACAATTGGTGTATATGATGGTCATCAGGCTAATGTCGGACGCGTGGTCGTTCATTCGACCTGGCATCATTTCTTCGATATCAATCTGATCGGTGACAATGCTGCCAATCGACCTGAATTCAATGATCCGCGTGCGGCTCTCTGGCAAAAAGGTTTTACTGCCTCACCTAATGGACTGCGTATACTCAGTCAAATCGACCAATATTACAAGAATATCGTCCATTGGTTGTCACCTGGTGTCGGTCGACTATTACAATTCAATGCGCTCATTGTGCAGTTAGCAACGAGTCACCACATCCGCGAGGTTGTTGAGATTAATAATGCTTCAGCACTTCCAGTAGGTGCTTATGCTTGGGAATATGCCCTACGCTACTATCCTCCATGCATGCTAATAGAACTGACTTCTATCGCAATTGAAGAGATCCCTGTTCCATGGGGACCTTGGGGTGGTCCTGATCCAGGACCAGATCCGGGACCAGATGATGCTCCAATGCCACATTGGCCCATTCCGCCAAAACAACTCGCACAAGCAGCCCTTGGCGGTGCCCTTCTCGAATTCACTCAAATTGAATCAATCGATGAGATACGTCATGAATCTGGGATAGAACGTCTGCGGACGGGAGCTTTAGAAGGTGTAAAGGCGCTCCTTAATAC
>JBAVRC010000846.1:0-3312 GCA_049694615.1 Thermosynechococcaceae cyanobacterium
GGATAGGTCCAAGTACGTTGTTTTAAAAATTGAATGCCACTTCCTGATCCAGGCTTGGCATATTTGAGGACTAGTGAAATAAAATGCTTTCGCTTAGCAGCATTTGGATCGGATACGATTTCCATAAGAACATAAGACTTTTAATAATTTGAGAATGTAGCGTGGGTTGAAATCAGGAAACCCACTAACAAAAAAGTAGAGAAATTTTGATAATTGATTTGGTTGGGTCATGGGTTTCGTTCCTCAACCCATCCTACGATACTCTTCATTAACTAACGGGCGTATTTAAGGAGAACTAATTACCAAATTTCACTCATACTCAGGATGAAACCTGGCATGACTTCATTACAGTCGATCTCTATGGGAGATTCTAAGACAGATGGTTCTTGTCCTGGACGATATATCTCTACCTGCTTATTTTTCGGATCGATGAGTAAGCCCAGGCGTACCCCTGCTGCTCGATACTCCTCCATCTTCTCTCTCAGTTTTGGCATACTATCTGTATCAGATCGTAGCTCGACTACAAAATCGGGGATTACATGCGGAAACTTAACAGCAGCCGGGACATCAATCAGCTTAGACTTTTCAATCCAGGTTACATCAGGCGATCTGACAGCTCCATTTGGGAGGGTGAACCCACCGGACGAATCAAAAGCTCGACCAATCTTGGTTTGGCGATTCCAGATTTCGACCTCAGTGCCTAAGCTTAAATTTCGCTCCGAGCTTTCCCAACCTGCTGGGGCCATAACAATTAATTCTCCGTTGGCTGTCAATTCTAACGATCTGTCTGGATTGTCTTGGCACAGCTTCTCGAACTCTTCATGAGTGATACGGAGAGTAATGCTATGAACATCTAATAACAATGGCTTGGGTTCTAGTAATTGCATTTGGTACAAATCCCCCTGGATATAAGGAAATTAGTTCATACTTAATATTTTCATTAAAACATAAGCTAACTTCAACCCACATTGATTTGGGTCATGGGTTTTGCTCTTCAACCCATCCTACGATACTCAATCCTTCGGATTATTGTTAGCCGCACTCATATTCAGGTCGCCTCATTAGGCTTAAGCTGCCCCAGAAATCCATCTACATCCGCAAAAGCAGTTCCTTTAAGCGTATCGCCAGCTCCAAATTCACCTTTAGCTGCGTCACTTCAATCTCTGCCCCATACACATGTCGCACAAAATGACGAAACCCTCTCAAAGCATTCATCACTCCAAATGTCTCCTCAGACAACAACGCCGGCCTGATTCCCTCAATTGCTTCACTTAAGCGCAGCAAAATGACTCTATGCCAATCTCCACCTGTACCGATTTGATTTTCAAACACACGTGCCACTAACTTCAACAAATCTTCCGCCGCACAGTAAAGATTGTGCACCTGGTAAGCCACACTATCGCGTTTCGACGCAGTATCCAGTCCCACCTGAGCACGATCTTGCAATCGATCATACACTCGTTCCACAAGGCGCAACTGCCCTCTTAATTCCGCAACCATCCCTAAATAACCGTTGCGATCCATTTCACCCCCAACTGACGCACATGATCGGCAAAATGACATCGATCTAGGGGCACCACATCCACCTCGCGATTCAACACCAGCGATAAGTCCCCCGCCATGCGAAACGGTTCTCCCTGACTCATACTGTCAATTGCCACATCAATATCTGAATCTTCAGCAAATTTTCCAGCCTGTGTCACCGATCCAAACACATACCCTGACTCAAACCCATACTCCCCAGCTTTGGCCGCTAACCACGCCAGAGTAGCTTCCAACAGACGCTGACGCACTTGCTCATTCTGCAACCTTCGCTCAGCCAAAGCCGCATCGAGAATAGAAGTAGGGAAATAAGGACGATTCATTGCTTGCTGGCCTGATTAAAGCTGTAACTGTGGTATTGCACGATCGCCACCGACTAATCGCGTTTGGGTTAAATCTACCGTTTTTAGAGCCAACATCATTAAAATTCCCTCAATACTCAGTTGTGGGAATTTATTGACCCAGTTCAAGATTGATCACCGTACGCCTCATCAATCCGCGATAGCGCATCCGGTTGCGGTTCATTCTCCAAATCCAGTCGAAATCGTTTTTTACGCTTCTGAATATCTTCAATGACTTGTTCAATTTCATTAAAATCGCTGGGCAAAATATAGCTTGATACAAGTTTGAGCAGTTTTCCTATATCGACTTCATATTCCAACAGTAACAAAAGAATATCTGTTTCATAAATGCTAACTTTATCAAACTTGCCTTGTCGATATAAAGAAGGCAGCGCATAGAGCTTTAAAACAATCAAACCCTCCACCGTAACAGTACGAATTTTAAGATTGCCAAATTGACGTTCAGTCGCATAACTCTTCTGGACTAACTCAAATAAAGCATTACTGGTGAGCCATAAATCAATTTGAACCTCCCAAAAATTGCCGCGTGCAAAGTCACGATTTTCCTCAGTTATAACCAGCTCTGGCAAAGTAGCCAAGGCTGATCGCGAAACAATGAAACCAATATCTTGAGTGTTGCGCCCCTCCACATAGCTCAGTAAAGCCACACCCCCCACCAGCAGATAATCAATACCGCGTTCCGACAGAACCTTGAAGAGCAGTTCTACTGACTGGTTAAGGCTATTTGCATCAGGTACCGTATTACTCCAATTTTTGAGATCGAACAAGACTGCATTTTGGATGATCTCGCCAACCGCAACCGTCATTCTGATTTATCTCGGCTCATGTGAAACGTCTCTTAGAAAATTGGCTAATTACAGTTGATCCGGGTCGATCCCTAACTGTCTCAGTCGCTCGGCCAGACGTTCAGCTCGTTGTCGTTCCTGTTCAGCCCGTTGTCGTTCCTGTTCAGCCCGCTGTTGTTCCTGCTCGACTTGCCGTTCCAAATCTAAAGAGGTCAGCAGCCGTTCGCCACTGGCCTGATCGACCAGCACCACCTTACTATTCTCCAGCCCAATGCGAACACCGATCGCATCACTCAACACCATGCCATTTTCATCCGGTGTAATTGGCAGGAAAAACCCCTCGATTAATCGATACCCAATAGCCTCATCAAGCCACTGTCCGCGTTGCTGCCGCCGATCCAGAATGATATATTCCTGCACACCGGCCCATGCATACTCCTTGACCTTCTCCTCACGATCAATTTTTCGATAACGCGGCGACACAATCTCGATAATCAGGGCCGGTCGAGAGCCTTCTTCAGTAACCACAAACTCGTTTCGGTTCTCCGATTGATGGGTTATCTCAAACACTACGCAAATATCGGGACAGTGGTCGCCCAATTCGGGAATATCCCACTTAATCA
>JBAVRC010000847.1:0-2097 GCA_049694615.1 Thermosynechococcaceae cyanobacterium
TGGAAATATAGCCCTGACGCAAGGCTTGTACATCTGTCATCAAGTCTGGATCGCGGGGGTGGGCCAGGGGGGTATCGAGATCTTCCAAGACCTCGCCTGCTAGCCAATAATAGGTTTTGCCCCGAGGGTCAATCCGCTGTTCAAAAATATTGTGATACCGTCGCACCCCTTGCCGCGTCATGATGGTTTTGCCCAAGTCCAGATCGTGACATGCGGGCACGTTCACGTTCAACAAAAGGGGGTCGGAGAGGGGATGGGTGGCCAACTGCTGGACCAATGTGAGGGTAAAGTCGGCGGCGGGTTGAAAGTCGGGGTGGGTAAAACTGGTGAGGCTGACGGCAATGCTCACGATTCCGGCGATCGCCCCTTCCATTGCAGCGGAAACGGTCCCGGAATACAACACATCGGTGCCTAGGTTTGAACCTTGGTTAATGCCGGACAACACCAAATCCGGTGCGCCCTCTAACAGTGCCTCTAAGGCGAGCTTGATACAATCGGCAGGGGTGCCGGAACAGGCCCAAGCCTCCACATTGGGATGGAAGATCCCATGAACGGGCTCGGCGCGGAGGGGCTTATGAATGGTCAGACCATGTCCGGTGGCGGACCGCTCCCGGTCGGGACAAACCACCACCACCTCGTGTCCGGCTGTGGCCAGGGTATTGGCTAAGGTCTGAATACCGGGGGCGAAGATGCCATCGTCGTTGCCAACGAGTAATTTCATGGGAAAGGTACGGGTCCGTTGCGATCGCCTAGAATCCGTCTAACAGCTTAACTCAAGCGTCTGCACACAATCATCACCCGTGAACCCTCACTGCCTGGTCCATAATGGATCTAGGTAATGCGTAATACGCCTTACGTTTGAGAACCACGTTCAGGGTTTACGCCAGTTAAGGAGGACCGCAGTATGGGAGAGAATGTGATTGCAGAATCCAGTGTCACCCAGACGTTTCAAGCGACGGTGGATTGGAACTACCTCCAAGCTGTGGAAGGTATGCTGAGTGAATGGAACAGTCCTGAAGACGACGCAGCCTATGGCGACCTAAAGCAGTTAGCTTGACTTTCAGGTTTGGGTACTCTAAGCAAAAGTAAATTGCTTGAGAGTGAAAAATAGCCATGCAGCAAGTAAATTCAGGCACTGCTTATGCTACTTGGTGTCTCTTTCTTCTCGGTATCTGCGGCGGTCAACGGTTTTATACTGGCAACGCCGGGATTGGAATAATCTACCTTTTTACCTTTGGCATTTTTGGCATTGGTCAATTTATTGACTTATTTCTGATTCCTGACATGGTTGAAAAGCGCAACCTTTACCTCAAAGGATTGCATGGAAATTCAATACCTAATGTCAATCAGTCAGTTACTCTCAATATCGGTGATATTCCTCAACTCAAGAATTTAGACTTATTAACGTCTGGCAATACATCTAGAAGCGTATCTGACAAAACTCCAATGCAAAAACTTCTCAAGGCGGCCAAAAAGAATGGTGGTCAATTATCTCTTGCGCAAGCCGCTATGCATACTGACTTGGCACCTGAAGACATCAAGAAACTACTTCAAGAGGCTGAAAACGCTGGATACGCCCAGATAGGCAATGATCCTAACACAGGTGCTATTCGGTACTTCTTTGATGTTTAGACTCTTGAGGCATAACTTAAAATGAACTTACAACGTTTGTTCTGGACTAAAAACATAGTTCCTCAGGGCGAGGAAAAATGGGCGTACAAACCATTCAAAGTTGGTGACAAGTTGCACTTGAATTGGAAGAGTAACGAGGTAAACGCTAATAAGCCTGAGTTAGGAGATTTAATTTTACTCCGTCAAAGGGGTTATGTTACTCATCTAGTTCGGGTTTCTGATGATGAGCTAAAATATGAATCTTGGAGAGGAGACTTCAGTATTTATAGGCTTGTTGAGCTATTATGGGTGACTGACTGGAATGTTCTTTGTGACTCAACTAAAGCAGCGTCAATATTCAATTATCTGGTTCGCTATCGTAGCGGTAACGTCATGGATCTAAGAATATTACCTACATTTCAGAACTATTGGAATGAGAATGGAGGTCTTAGTGCATTTCAGAGACAAGTACGAGAAATGCTTGAT
>JBAVRC010000848.1:0-2097 GCA_049694615.1 Thermosynechococcaceae cyanobacterium
GTTCTAGCTGGCTGCGTTCTTGGGTGAGAAATTTTTGGAGTTCTTTAATCTGTTCTTTTAAACTGGATTTAACCTGCTCTGATTCTTGTCGTTCTTGGATAAATGATTGTTGGTTATTTTCTAGAGATTTTTGTATCTCTTTAAGTTGTTGTCGGAGATTTATATTTTCTTGACTTAAGCTCTTTGCTTGTTGGGTGAGTAGCTGATGATTTTCCTTTTCGGAAGAATTAGTTAATTTGATGTGAAGCTCACAATTGAGTGGTAATATCGTTTTTGAATCTATGATTGCATTAAATTTTATGGCTGATAGATTAGATCCTTGAAGATTAGCTCCTCGCAAATCTACATCAATAAATGTAGCTTCACTAAAATCTGTAAAAGTTAGATCTGCACCATTAAATTTAACTGAATGAAGGGTTGCACTTTTGAAAATTGAATGTTGTAGCTTTGCTCCTGTAAAATCTGCTTCTGATATATCAGCCCAAGCTAAATTTTCGTTTTCAAGATTCTCGTTACGGAAATCGCGATCTCCCGTCTTATAACGATCTGTCAACTTCTTAGCGTTCATCCCGCAACCCCATTCCTGTTTCAGATTTGTGTATATCTGCTTATAAACATACCCAAAATCACGGGACGGCTGATCTTCATCGCCACCCCGAACCCAAGGTATCTAAAGGGGGAAAAAGCGATCATCACTCGCAACCTAATTTAGTGCGATCGCAACTACTCCATTCAATCAGCCCAAAATTTTAGGGAACCTTGATATTTTTAGTCTCTGGAATGGCAGACTGCACCGTTGTTTTTCGCTCAGCTAAAATCTGCTGATTCAGCACGCTCAAAGCCTTAGCATACTGCGGATCGCTAGGCGTGCCGACCATATCCTGGGTCATCGCCTTCATTTGCGCTTCCGTTAGCTCAACCTTCACATCCGGTTCAATCCCCTTCTTGTTAATATCTCTACCGCTGGGCGTGAAATACTTGGCAATGGTTACCGCCATCCCCGAGCCATCCCCTAACGGATGCACCGATTGAACTAAACCTTTGCCAAAGGTTTTGGCCCCAACCAACACGGCCCGTTTATTGTCCTGCAACGCGCCCGCTAAAATTTCACTGGCACTGGCAGACCCGCCATCGACTAAAACCACCAAAGGTTTGTCCGTTAAGCGCGATCGCCCTGCTGAAAGTCGTTCCGATTCCCCCCTACGGTCAACTGTCGACACAATGGTTGCATTATTCATCCACATGCGGGCAATTTCCGCGCTGGCATAGAGTAAGCCGCCCGGATCGCTGCGTAAGTCTAAAATAAATCCTGCCACATCTTTTTTCAGCAAGTTGCGCATGGCATCCTTCATTTCGCTCGGTGCATTGCTGCTAAATTGCGAAAGACGAATATAGCCTACCCCGCCATTGGCATTTTTCTGATAGCTGTAGCGCACCGAATGCAACTCAATTCGCTCGCGCTTCACTGTAAACGTGAGCACTTGCTTGCCACGGCTAATGGTTAAGGACACTTGGGTGTTCACAGGTCCCCGAATTAACCCCACCACTTCATTGATATCCATTCCCTTCGTGGACTTTTTGTCCACCGTCAGGATAACATCCTTGGCTAGAATGCCAGCCTTTGACGCAGGGCTACCTTCAATGGGAGAAATAACTTTAATTTCTTTCGTCTTTTCATCTTGAGCAATCTGAATACCCACGCCGGTTAATTCGCCGGACGTATCAATCTGCATACTCTTGAACTGCTCAGGATCCATGAAGCGGGTATAAGGATCGCCCAGCTTTTCGAGCATTTCTCGAATGGCCACATAGGCGTCTTTGGTCGATTTGTACTCACGGTTGAGATATTGGGTCCGAATCGCCCGCCAATCGGTGCCGTTGAACGTTCCGTCTACATAATCGTGATCAATGACCTGCCAAACCTCATCAATCGTTTCCTTGGGGCTGGGTTTGAATTGTGCCCAACTTTTCGATAAGCGAAGACCTGCTCCTGTGGCAAGAACACCTGCGCCAACGATCGCAGCGGCTCCTAAGGCCAGACCACGTTTTGATAGCACCATAAGCGACACCCAGCTAATCCAGTGAGGTACGCCCACT
>JBAVRC010000849.1:0-5739 GCA_049694615.1 Thermosynechococcaceae cyanobacterium
ACCTGAAAGGGCAAGGCAACCTAGTGTCCACGACCCCCCTCGCTTTTTTTGAAACGGAGGTGCTGCTCTTTTGGCCCTTGGCCCTTCAACACCTCCACTTGCGGGGGTATTTTCCCTATCGCCTACGTCCCGAAACCGAGCAAGCCCTAGCTTTGAAGCAATGGGGGGAGGAACCCATCGCGCCATTACAGGCGTTTGAAGCCCTGACGGCGGATCAATGGACCCGTCGCATCTTGGACTTGGTTCAACTGGCGGCGGTGAGCGGAACGCCGTTAACCCAGCTTGCCGATCGGCTCCAATCCGAGACGTCCATGCCGACCCTGCCCCCATCTTTGGCCAACTTGGTTCAGCACCTGGCCCTCCAGTGGCAAGACTGGTGTTTAGGACGGGGACTCTTGACCTATGGACTCATTGCCGATTTGTTCTGGCGCTGTTTGCTCCCCCACGAAACCTATCGCACCCAAATTCCGCAACGCTTCCGGGCGATCGCAGCCGATGATGTCGACAACTACCCCGCCATTTTGCGTTCATTTTTTGAATTGACCTTGGATCTAGAACTGCCCGCTGTTTTTACCTATACGCCCTTCGGGGGTATCCGCACGGGGCTAGGCGCTGACCCTCAACATCTATTGGGATTGCGCGATCGCTGTACAGAATTGGTGGTCTCCACCCTCTCAGGTCAAACCGAACCCGAAGTCGCGTCTGTGGCGGAAATGGCTGAACGGTTGCAACAGGCCATTCAAGCCAATCAACCCGCCTTCTACGCGATTCAAACCGTCTCCCGCATTCAGTTGCTACAACAGGTGGCCCAAGAGGCCATCCGGGCCATTCGGGCCGGCGAAGTGCAACCCCAAGATATCGCCATCATTGGGCCTGGGTTAGATCCTTTGGCGCGCTACACCTTGATGGAAACCTTGCAACAGGCCGGACTTGCCGTCGAATCCCTACGGGATCAACGACCGCTCCAAAGCGCTGCCATTGTACGAGCCTTGCTAACCCTGCTGGCCTTGGTGTACCCCGGACTGGGACACCTCATTGCCCCAGAACAAGTGGCTGAACTGTTAGTGGTGTTCTCCACCTCATCTTCTATCCCGTCCGAAGGCCAGTCCCACGGGATTGACCCCGTGCGAGCCGGACTTTTAGCCGATTACTGTTTTCGTCCCCATCCCGAACACCCCGAGCTGCTGCCCATTGAAACCTACGGACGCTGGGATCGCTTAGGCCATCGTGCCGCCCATGCCTATGAAACCCTCCGCAACTGGATTGCCCAACAACAACGGACCCTCAGCCCCAATCTGCCGACGGGAAGCATTGGGAGCGGCGATTGCCCTGCGACCCCAGTCACAGAAGTCGGGGCAACCCTCATGGCCCCATCAGCCTACTTAGCCCTCAGCCCCGTGTTCATTCTGGACCGAGCCATTCAAACCTTTCTCACCCATCGACCCTTGCCCTTGGACCATCTCAGTATCTTGCGAGAACTCATCGAAACGGCCCAACATTATTGGGAGGTCGATGGGCGTCTGCGCAAAATCGAACCGTCTTGGCCCAGTGTTCCAGAAACCGTTGAAGCCTTTATTCAACTGCTCCGACGCGGGGTCATCTCAGCAAACCCTTACCCAACGACCCTAGGGCTACAACCCCGCCGTGCGATTGTCCTAGCCACCACCTTTCAGTACCTGAATGTTCGCTTGCGCCACCCCTGGCAATTTTGGCTAGATGCCGGTTCTCAACTCTGGCAATATGGCGGCGGGGTTGAGTTGTGGGGTGCTGCGTTGTTTTTGCAGCAAAACAGCCCACTCAAACCACTATCCCAAGTTGAAATGTCGCGCATGGCGGCAACGGTCATGGAATTAATCGGGCGAACCCAAGATCGCGTTTATCTCTGCCACAGCGACTTAGCCGTCAACGGACAAGCTCAACTGGGACCGCTTCTCCCCTGGGTGGAAATGGCAACGCCTTGGCTTCCAGACTTAGACACCCCTTAAGGGGCGAACGGTGTTCACTTTAACCAATATTCGAGGGTTTGAGAAATATGCCCTGCAAAGAGATCGATTCCCAATGCCGACTTCAAAAGATAAATTACCAAAAAAAATGTTAAGCTGATGATCAAGTTCGTGCCTAGAAGAAGTAGTACTGCTGCAAAAATATTTCCAACTCGAGTTAGTTTACCGACTCGATGATTCCGGGATTTATTACGTCGATCTTTACCCACCATCAACACGAGATAAAAGCGAGTAACGACCAAATCCACCACAAAGCGAATGTCGATTAATTTGGGATAGGTTTTAGCCCGACGTTCAATGATGAGGGCTTGCACAGCCTCCCATTCTTCCGGCGTCAACCGCCCCAGTATCGCCGATCGACTCGTTGGGTCTTCAGGCGTATTCGATAATGCTGTGTAGGGTTCAGGGTGTTGTTCCATAGAATAGGTTGAGTCAGGGACGATACATCAAAGCGCCAAATCCTAGCGCACTCCAAGTGATAGATAACAAAACGCCAAAGGATTGGGTACGACTCAACCCCCAAGGGGTAAAAAAACGATGGGAGAAGCCTAGTAGCAGTACAAATATGATACCCCGCAGCCACAATCGAAATATTGACTCAGCCCAACTCCGTCCATCTGTCCAAGGCGCATCCAAGGGTTGCGCATAGGCCAGTGCTGCGATCCAGATCAGGGCTAAAATCCAAACCATGGCTAGGGCGATCGCGCCAGTTCCGGCCCATGCCAAATGCATCGTAGCGGCTAAAGTCCCGATCCATAAAATCTTCGGTGCATTGTAAGCCGCCAAAATCCACCCGGCCACCAGATAGCCCATCCATAGCACAACCAGATAGACCAGGGCATTGACCAAAGACAAAGGGTCGCGATCGCTTTTTACATGCGGGGGTGGGGCGGTCATCAAACGCCAGTCGATAGGGGGAACACTGTATATAAGATGCACGCACAGAGGTGCGTTTCGAGCATCCAACCCAAACTGAGATCCAAATGAGCTAAAATTGTTAAGGATTTCTTACGATATATTTCGGTTTTGTTCATTGTATTGCTGGACTTGGAATCACTTTTATGAGCCTTCCCATTCGGAACGTTGCCATCATTGCCCACGTTGATCACGGTAAAACCACGCTTGTCGATGCACTGCTGAAGCAGTCGGGCACGTTTCGTGAGGGGGAAGAGGTTCCCGATTGCGTCATGGACTCCAACGACATTGAACGGGAGCGCGGCATCACCATTCTGTCGAAAAATACGGCAGTCCACTACAAGGAAACCTTGATCAATATCGTGGATACTCCCGGTCACGCCGACTTTGGCGGCGAGGTGGAACGGGTACTAGGCATGGTGGACGGGTGTCTACTCATTGTGGATGCCAATGAAGGTCCAATGCCCCAAACGCGCTTCGTCCTTAAAAAAGCCCTAGAGAAGGGGTTACGCCCCATTGTATTCGTCAACAAGATTGATCGCCCCCAAGCGGAACCCCACGGGGCCATCGACAAGGTACTGGATTTGTTTTTAGAACTGGGCGCGGACGACGATCAGTGCGATTTTCCTTACCTGTTTGGATCGGGTCTGTCAGGATTTGCCAAGGCAGATCTAGACACCGAAAGCACAGACATGAAACCCCTGTTCGATGCATTGCTCAGCCATGTTCCACCGCCTGCTGGGGATGTCAACCGCCCCTTGCAACTTCAGGTCACCACCCTGGACTATTCGGAATACCTGGGCCGCATTGTCATTGGCAAGATCCATAACGGGGTTGTCAAAATGGGGCAACAGGCTTCCCTGGTCAAAGAAGACGGCAGCATCGTCAAGGCCAAAATCACCAAGCTAATGGGCTTTGAGGGCCTCAAGCGGGTTGAACTGGAGTCGGCTTCGGCGGGCAATATTGTGGCGATTTCCGGGTTTGCTGATGCCAATATTGGCGAAACCATCACGGACCCCAACGACCCCCAAGCCTTACCTTTAATCAAGGTGGATGAACCCACCCTGCAAATGACTTTCTGTGTCAACGACTCTCCCTTTGCCGGACAGGAAGGCCAGTTTGTCACCTCCCGGCAATTGCGCGATCGCCTGATGCGGGAGTTAGAAACCAACGTGGCTCTGCGGGTGGAAGAAACCGACTCGCCCGATCGCTTTGCCGTCTCTGGGCGGGGCGAATTGCACTTGGGTATTTTGATTGAAACCATGCGTCGGGAAGGCTACGAGTTTCAGGTGTCCCAGCCTCAGGTGATCTACCGCGAAGTGAACGGACAACCCTGCGAACCCTACGAGTACCTCGTTTTAGATGTACCGGAAGATGGGGTGGGCGGTTGTATCGAGCGCCTCGGTCAACGCAAGGGCGAAATGCAAGACATGCAGGTGGGCGTTCATGGACGGTCTCAGTTGGAGTTTGTGATTCCGGCCCGTGGCTTAATTGGCTTCCGGGGTGAGTTTATGCGCCTGACCCGTGGGGAAGGCATTATGAACCATAGTTTCCTGGAATATCGGGCGATCGCCGGGGATATCAATGCCCGTCGCAATGGTGTGCTCATTTCCTTTGAAGAAGGGGTGGCCACCTTTTATGCCCTCAAGAACGCCGAGGATCGGGGTGTGTTCTTTATTGAACCGGGGACGAAGGTGTATAAGGGCATGATTGTAGGCGAAAACAATCGTCCCCAAGACTTGGAACTGAATATCTGTAAGACCAAGCAGTTGACCAACCACCGCAGCGCCACTGGAGATGAACTGGTCCAGTTGCAGTCTCCTGTGGACATGAGCTTGGAACGAGCACTGGAGTACATTAGCTCGGATGAGTTGGTGGAGGTGACTCCAGAATCAATTCGTCTGCGGAAGATGGCTAACAAGAAACTGGCCAAGCGTTAGGGAAAAGAAAACAAAGGAGGCAGAGCGATCGCTCTGCCTCCTTTGTTTTCTGTATAAAACTGGAAAATTAATGTTGTACCTAACTAGATTTTTTTAGCATTTATTCATTCGGTGCTTGCAACATAGATAGAGGTGAGTGCCGTCGCACCGGTGCTGTAGAGCTGATTCTAAGCTTAAAAATGCCACCGCACTGTTTTTTATTTAAGTCGAAACAATCGTAAGGAGGAAATCCATAAGCTGGAAATGTGCCATACAATGCCCCTTTATAGGCAAAGCTTATCGAGCTAGGTTTATCTTTTTTGTCTAAGGTATAAAGTGAAGTAAAAGTTCCATCAGTAGCGATCTGAAAAATACTCTGCACTCCTGATCCGTCAAAAAGACTGCCGTATAAATTATTAGAACTATCTCGAATTAATGAAGTTGCATGGTTCCCCTCCTCAAAATTGTATAGTGTCGTTAATACACCATTAGCCGATAGTTTAAAAACGGTTCCCCCATTATTTGCTCCACCTTTCTCGGTTAACCCATACAAATTATTAGCACGATCTCGAATTAACGAATTGGGATAGCTTCCATCCACGCCGTTAAACCTATGTAATGTTGTGAGTTTACGGCTCGGTGAAAGGCTAAATATTGTTCCTAGGTCATTTACCTGACGAGCCACACCATAAATCTGCCCCCTAGTACCTCGGACATACAAGCTAAAACTTGTCCCAGATCCAAACTTATAAAAAGTACCTAGACTGCTACTAGAAGATGGATTAAATATGGTTGAATTCTCAAAAGGCATTCCGTAATTGGTCACAGCAAGAAGCAGGGCTTATTGAGAATACGTTGATTCTTAAGCCCTAAGCCACAGTCGGGGACTCTAGCAGGGGAGG
>JBAVRC010000850.1:0-2601 GCA_049694615.1 Thermosynechococcaceae cyanobacterium
ATTTGCGATTAATCATGCAACCATTTATCTATTTCAATCTAATAAAGCCATGGCTAAAGATCTTCCAAATTCCACAATTAGAGCATGGTTTTTCTCGGCTAATTTCTTTAATGAATCGCTTTGCAAACCGTATTTTCCCACCTCTTTTTGGTCCACCCTTCGTATTTTCCTCTGCCTAGAGTAACAGAAGAGGGTTAGGCAGATTCACTTGAGCTAAAACCAGTTTGAGCTGATCTTCATCCACGTTCGTATCCAGATTGGGGTATGAAAGCTGATCGCGGAGGGTGCCTGCAATCATGTAGGGTCGCTGGGGCAAGAACAGTATTTCTGTTAAGGGGGGGCGCAGCACTTTGCCGCTGCCCGTTCTCCACAGTCCGGCGATCGCCCTAAGCAAAGAACTTTTGCCACAACCGCTTGGCCCTCTCACCAGTAGACCTTCTCCAGAAGTGAGTTGGACAGAAAGCTGTACTACCAATGTTCGTTTGCCATTGGGGATCTGTAGGGTCATCCCATCGAAGGCAAGTGCTGGCACAATGACGGTCTGAATGGTTTCTGAATTGGGTGCGGATTCTGCTTCTGTCGTAGACCTTTCCAGTGCCTCTGCAAAGGTGAACAATCGCTTCACCCCCGCGCTAAAGGTGGTCAGAGCATCAAATCTCGCCACGACAAGGTTAAGAGAGAAAAAGACGCGGATGAAAGCCCCCTGAGCCTCGGAAACTTTGCCTACCTCCAGTTCTCCTGCAAAAATACTGGGGGCAACCACAATGGCAGGCAGGATGAAGGGAATAAATTCGTAGGCGTTACTCAAAACATTAAGGTTCAGCTGCCAAAAGATCAGACGCTTATAGTTCTCGAACACTTCGCTAAATCTGCTTTTGAGCTGGGTCGATTCCCTTGCTTCACCCTGGTAAAAGGCGATCGCCTCCGCATTTTCGCGCACCCGCACAAGGCCAAATCGGAAATCGGCCTCTTTCTTGAGCTAGTCGAAGTTCAACTGCACAAGCTTTTTGCCAAAGATCCCGACAGTCGTAAGGGTTCCAATTAAGGCATAGAGCACCAGGAAAAAAATGAGCGGCTTTGAGATACTCCACAGCACCCCGCCAAACGCGGCGATCGCCAAGAAGGAATCGATGACGGCTAGGAGTAAAGTCAAAGACTCTTGGGTAAAGCTCTTTATATCTTCAGCAATTCGCTGATCTGGATTATCGATGTCGCTGATAGAGTGATTCAGCTCATAGAAAGCCCTGTTTTCAAAGTAGCGATCCATCAGATGATGGGTGAGCCAGTTACGCCACTGCAAACCGAGCCGATCTCGCAGGTACACATAGCCAGCAAACAGGGGGGCATAGACCACTAAAACCCCTGCAAATACCACAATCGTTTGCCAAAACCGAGATTCATCTTGGGCAGAAAGGGCTGAAATGAGAACTCCTCGCTTGTTATTGAGGAGGACGCTAAGTCCGGTGTAGCCCAAGGACATTGCGACCACGAGCAAGAGCTGCCCTAAGACGCGCCATTTTTGGTCGCCGACCCAGAAGGGCCTCGCGATCTCCCAAAATTGCTTGAGGAGTCTGAGATTAAAGCGTTCCATTGCCCTGCGATAAAAATCTAGCTTTCTGCTGGTGAAACGTAGCCCTGAAGGTTCTCCAGTTTATATTGTCGCAATAGCTTAACGGCATCCTGAATAAAGGAATCGGTACCCGTCACAATAATCAGGTATTTACCTGCATTAAGGCGGTTACGGTAAGCGAGAGCATCACCACTGCTGGTTGTCCATCCTGTCAAGGTACCTGTCAAAAATGCGCCCAAGGCAGCGGCAGCAGCGGCAAAAATGCCGCCCAAGATGTGATTACCGATGGTGCCAATCCAGCTAATGAGCTGAATACTCGTCAAAACATTAAAGAGAAAGCCTGCGACAAATCCGAAGGGAACGACCCCATTGGCAAGGAGGTTCGTCTGCTTTTGAGCCTCTTGACTAGGATCAATTAAGCCAAATTCATCGGCACTTTTGTAGCCTTTTCCTAAAATATCTAGCTGTTCAATGGGTAAATTTGCGTCCTTCAACCCTAAATAGGCTGACTCTGCCTCGATTCGGTCTGGGAGCACTGCGATGAGGTAGTTTTTAACTTGGGTTAACATTTCCCGTTCCTTCTGATTTATGACTATGGAGCGATCAACCCCTTCCAGGAGAGTGGCCTTAGGCCACAAATCTAATGATCTGACTCTATGTAAATTAATGTAACGAAGAATTAAGACTTGTGCCAATGAAGGTCAGGGCTTTTAGGGGTTAAACCGAGATACGAGCAAAATGGCGCTAGAAATTAGATAGATGAAGATGTTATTGACAATACTCAAAAGCTATGTACAGAAAGGATTCTGGCCTCATCTTGCACTATTTCACACGCATCTCAGCTTGACCTCACTTTCATGCGCAGTTGCCCCAGCTAAACCAATGAAGGGTGCCGGAGTGGCGTCATTTCCGCAAACTATCGCCTAGGAGATCGTCACTCATTCCAATAGCGCTCGTTCTTCAGCATCGCAAGGACGAGTTCAAAACAAAACCCCAACAGAATTGCTGCTGATTGAATGACAGGGTGGATC